>CAZEMY010000359.1:0-1505 GCA_964513405.1 uncultured Desulfobulbaceae bacterium | reverse complement strand
TTCTTGCCTTTGCGGGTAGTTATGCTTTTGTTATTAAAATATTTTTTATTATTGTTTGCCGTGGATATCGTTGTTGTCCGCACAGGTGCAAGGACAAGAGGTTTGGCTCGCATATCGGTCGGAACATTGGTATAATGGCGGACTCCGTAATTATCAACGAAAGTATACATTTCCGCTAGTGCCGAGGTCGAGCATAACAGCAGAAAAAACAGAATAGCAGGTATTAAACAGATACGCATGGCAGTTTCCGGCTTTCTTCTATTTCTGTCTTTTTTCCCAGTCGGCAAGGAACTTTTCCATGCCGATATCAGTCAGGGGGTGTTTTGCCAACTGAGCTATAACCTTGTAGGGAATAGTTGCAATGTCAGCTCCGATAAGAGCTGATTCAACCACATGCATGGGACTGCGAACCGAGGCGACAATGACCTCTGTCGGAAAGCCATAATTACGCATGATGGTCATTATCTCGCTAGCCAACTCCATGCCGTTTGAGGAAAAATCGTCAAGGCGGCCGACAAACGGGCTGATGAAGGAAGCACCTGCCTTGGCAGCCAACAGAGCCTGGGATGGCGAAAAGACAAGGGTTACATTGGTTTTGATGTTTTCAGCGGATAGTTTTTTTACAGCTTTGAGACCTTCTTCAATCATTGGTATTTTTACAACTATATTATCACTTATTTTTGCCAGTTCCCTGGCTTCATCAATCATTTTGTCTGCCTCAAGGCTGATTACTTCGGCACTGATCGGGCCATCAACAAGGCTGCAAATTTCATTTAATATTTCTTCAAAAGGTCTTTGCTCTTTTGAAATTAGCGACGGGTTTGTGGTTACGCCGTCCACCATACCGAGTTCAAGACCTTTTTTTATTTCCTCAATATTGGCGGTATCAATAAAAAATTTCATTTTTTCCTCTTGATAAAGTAATTAAATCAGGTAGAAGGGTAAGATAATCTGCCTGTAAACGGGGGAGGTCAGGAGTTTTCCTGTTCCTCTGCTTTTAGTTTTTGGGAAAATATATCACAACATTTTTCGCTACAAAAATAATAGGTTTCGTCATCATGGAGAAGACGGACAGCCTGTTCTTTTGGCATAAGTGTATTACATACCGGATCTTCTACAAGGATATCTTTGACAGAGGAAGACTCAGAGGACTGTTCGCTTATGCGTTTATCTGGTTTTAACAAGTTCAGGAGCAACCGCCAGGCAATATATAGGAGAACCCCAAGAATAAAGAGACGAAGTGGACCCATTAGCAGCCTCCCTGTTTTTTTCTCGCACAGTTGTTGTCTGTTTTAAAACCAGTTAGTATTTTCATTATATACATAGAGGATAGAAAGTCTAATTTTATATTATTTTTTTATTTTTTACGCTGCCGGTATCAGAGGACAGAGGGCAGAATCCAGAGGACAGAATAGTTAGCAGCCAACGGCTGGTTAAACTGCTGGTAACTTAGTGCGTAGGTCGGATTAGCGTGTACAACGAAAAAAGATGATAAACAGAAAAGA
>CAZEMY010000358.1:0-1541 GCA_964513405.1 uncultured Desulfobulbaceae bacterium | reverse complement strand
CAAAAGGGTCATTGGAATAACAAATTTGAAACCACTCGAATCCAAGTGTCTGCACGGAAATAACATGACTGCCCAAAACTGTTCCATACTCGCCTACGAATGGCTGCCGGAATGTAAGAAAAATATAAGCGAGGCTCTATCAGGGGAATATGAACTTGTTTTCCAAAAAGATCCGAAATCATTCAAGAAGGAAGTCAAAAACAATCATTACGATGTCATCTTTCTCGGGGTTGATCCAAACGACTCAACAGTTTTTAAACTTTTAAGACACGCCCGCAGCCAGGCTCCCTACACACCGATCATCATTACTTCCACGACAGAACAGGCAGGTCTTGTTGTAAAGGCGATCAAACAGGGTGCATATGATTTTATTGCCGCACCATTTACCCCGCTTAAAATTCAACTTGCTGTCAAAAACGCCACAGAGAAGCGGATTATGCAAAGCAAGATAGATGCTCTGTGCCGCAGCCAGGACATTGTCTATGACTTTGATGACATTGTTTCGGAAAGCCCGGTTTTTAAACAGATTATAACCAGTCTGAAAAAATTTTCCTCCACAGATTCAACCATTCTCCTCACCGGTGACACCGGCACAGGCAAAAGTTTTCTCTCCGGCTCAGTCCATCATAATTCACCACGACACAGCAGAGCTTTTATAAAAATAAACTGCACAAATATCCCGGAAGCATTACTGGAAAGCGAACTTTTCGGCCATGAAAAAGGAGCATTTACCGGAGCAGACAAACAGCGGACAGGTCGGCTTGAGCAGGCCGACGGCGGCACTATCTTCCTTGATGAAATTGGCGAAATACCCCTGGAAATTCAGAGTAAACTGTTACGGGTTCTCGAAGAGAAATCATTTGAGAGGGTGGGGGGAAACAAGACAATAACGGTAGATGTGCGCCTGATCGTTGCCACCAACAAAGACCTTGGCCAATTGATCAGAGACGGCAGATTCAGGGACGACCTTTACTACCGAATCAATGTTCTCCCCATAAAACTCCCATCACTGGAAGAACGACCCCTTTGTATTGAACCGCTGGCCATGAAGTTATTAAAAAAATCATGTTCAAATACCAAAAAGGAGATCCATGGATTCAGTGACAATGCCCTGGCTATTATCAAAAGCTATCACTGGCCCGGTAACATCCGCCAACTGGCCAACACCATAGAAAGGGCGGTCATCATAGAGGACAATGAACTTATAAGCACAGACTCCATCCACATTGACGACTTTCACAATCCTGCCCGGATCGCGTCTTCCAATAATATTGAACCTCTTGAAGTTCATGAAAAGGAACTTATTGTCCGGGCATTGGAAGAAAACCTCTGGGTTCAAAAAAATGCGGCAAAAAAACTTGGCATCAGTCCACGGGCATTGAACTACAAGGTTAACAAGTTCGGCATCACCCACCCCAACTGGCGAAAAAACAAATAATAAATTAGGAGCCTGTTCGAGAATGCATTTCTCCCCATCTCTGCGTTATTTCCTATAACCGCAAATGACGGTTGGCATTAATTTTGCTGGGCGGCAGTAAACA
>CAZEMY010000357.1:0-1554 GCA_964513405.1 uncultured Desulfobulbaceae bacterium | reverse complement strand
TAACCTTATTCGTTATGCGGTTTTTTCATTGTTCCAACGAATTGGTTTTAGTTGTAAAATTTGTTTTGTTTCAGGGCGATTGATTGCATGCCACAGATCCCAGTCCTGCTGTAAACCTAACCAAAAACCAGCTGTCATGCCCAATACTTGGGACAATCTTAATGCCGTATCAGGAGTAATGCGGCGCCGTTTCTTAATGATTTCGTTAAGACGAGGATAAGAAACCCCCAGTCGCGTAGCGACCTCCGTTTGAGTCAGATTAAGTGGTTTAATAAATTCCTCTAATAACATTTCTCCAGGATGAGTTGGAGGACGATTTTTGGGAAGTCTCCTGTCCATAGACTTATCTGTGATAGTCTGTAATTTCGACTTCATATGCATTCCCTTCTTTCCAGATAAAACAAATTCTGTATTGTTGATTGATTCTGATACTAAACTGGTTTTCACGATCACCTTTTAAACGCTCTAACCGATTGCCGGGAGGCATATTGAGTTCATTTAAATCGCAAACCCTGTTCAGTTGATCCATTTTCCGCATAGCAACACGCCATAGAGACTTGGGGCAACATTTTGCAGATTTAGATGCAGTTCCATCAAAGATGCCCCCAGTCCCCGCATTTTTAAATGAGGCTATCATGAATCATATTATAACGAATCTCGTTACAAAAACAACCAATTTTCAGGCATAGGCATAATCCCGGTGCTGGACGTAGTCAGCACCGGGATTCAAGGCGGCGGAGCCGCCTTGAAAAGTAATTATACGGTTCCGCATATCTTGCAATATCAAAATATGCTTGACCTTTTGCCTTACATATTTTACGGTTTTTAGCCGTATATCATTCAATACGGATGATATTGTATGGAGAATATCATGATGATTAAAATACCACAAGAAATTCCACAAAAAATTGATACTCTGTTGGGCAAAATAAAATTCCAACAGATAAGCATGCCTTGTTTCAAAAATGGTTAAGGTATTATCTTGATGTATCGGAAAATTAGCAGTGAAGCGGCGGCAGTGAAGCGGCGAAGTTTCTGTGGTAATCATTCCTGTTAAGTGACCAATTGTCAGTTATCGATCATTAATAGTTGGTAACTTCTGCCCGCAGGGCATCATGTTCTCTGCCACTCACCAGTCGCAGCAGGGACGCAAATGCTTGACAAGCTGGTGAGTGGTGGACCGACTGTTATGCAGCCTGAAATCTATCCCGGTACCTGGTGCGCAGAGGTACAAACCATGATGGTTCAGACACATACCACCAGAGATTGTCCAGGGCATCTTCAGGGTATGCTGCGGCAAAATTGCTTCTCGTGGCTTCATCAAGCAGCCCGGAAACATTTTTGACCACACTGTTATAACCGGTTGCCATTGCCATGACCGCCCCTGCCTGCGGGGTATAAGCCCAGTTAATAAATGCGTATGCCTGCTCTATGTTCTTGGCATTTTTGACAATACACATCGAATCAACCCAGGTCATGGCTCCTTCTTTTGGGGCCATGTATGAAATTGCTTTCCCTTCCTTTTTCATGGTCATAATAGGTCCATCCCAGGTC
>CAZEMY010000356.1:0-1561 GCA_964513405.1 uncultured Desulfobulbaceae bacterium | reverse complement strand
TATCCTGGATGGCATGTGTACCCACCAGCTCTTTTCATCCAAAGAGTACAGGGGCACATAATGAACTATTTTCCTGTGAGAAATCACATGGTCGGTCTGATTGTCCATGATAAACACATCATTTCCAAGACGGACTGCCATAACCGCATGGGCAATCCGCAGATTCGTATCCTGGAGTATAACTATCCTGATATCATCCATGGGAAACTCCAACATTCCCAGTGAAAAAAACTTTGCGATTGCATAATCCTCACAATCTCCCCCATTAAAAAGAAGCTCTCTGATAATGGCCCAATAATCATTAAGACCATAATTTACAATATCTAGAACATATGGATTTTTGTTGGCATACCTGTTAACAGCCTCCACCTGTGCCTTTTTGGGAAGATGCCTGATGGAATCAATAAACTTGAACCATCTGTTAAGATGACACCGGTTAAAGAGCGTATCACGGCACTTATCATCAAACACATCCTCTTTTGCATGCCGCTTAAGAACACTGATCCATTGGGATAAATAAGCAATATCATGCTGCTGCACCTCCCTGTAACCAAAGAGGTGGGAAAAGGATGAAGATGCCCGGCATAACTCAGGAGACAACAAAAGAAACATTGCCAGCATACACAGGGTATTTACTTTGTAAAAGGTGGTCATCCTTGATAATAATCCCTTAAATATGTTCCCTCGTCTTGTTAAAAACAACATTCGGAGCCAACTCCATTGTCCGAGTAAGCCGCCAGTTGCCGTCACAGAGATAGGTCAGAAACCCTTCCGCATCAAGGGCAAGATCTGCCTGAAACTTTGCCTCAAACTCCTTTAGTAATTTTTTATCTTCACATTCAACCCAACGGGCCAGGCTGTACTGGACACTCTGGTAAATTGCCTCAACCCTGTACTCGGCTTTCAACCTTGCCATGGTAACCTCAAACTGAAGCACCCCGACGGCTCCGAGAATATAATCGCTGCCCATCAGAGGACGAAAAAGCTGCACCGCTCCCTCCTCCGCCATCTCGGTAAGTCCCTTGTGCAACTGCTTGATTTTAAGAGGATCGTTCAAGATAACCCGGCGGAAATGTTCGGGGGCAAAGTTGGGTATGCCGGTGAATTTAAGCGGCTCTTTTTCCGTAAAAGTATCTCCTATCTTAATTGTTCCGTGATTATGGATACCTATAATGTCGCCTGGCCAGGCCTCTTCCACATTCTCCCGGTTCTGGGCCATAAATACGGTGGCGTTGGCAAGGGAAATATCCTTGCCGAGCCGGTGGTGCTTAACCTTCATGCCCCTGGTAAACTTACCGGAACATATCCTGAAAAAAGCTATTCTGTCCCGGTGGGCAGGATTCATGTTTGCCTGAATTTTAAAAGTAAACCCGGAAAACTGCTCTTCATCAGGTGAAACCATCCTGGTGGTGGCCGGTCTGGGAACAGGTGATGGTGCAAGCTCACAAAATCCGTCCAGCATTTCCATAACCCCGAAATTATTGATGGCACTGCCAAAGAAAACAGGGGTCTGGCTCGCTTTTAAGTACTCATCATGTTCAAAGGGATTGGCTGCTCCTTC
>CAZEMY010000355.1:0-1586 GCA_964513405.1 uncultured Desulfobulbaceae bacterium | reverse complement strand
TGACGGCAGAGGAGAAAAAACTCTCTACTCCATTATAATTGACTTGGCAGAGCTTAGGCTTGCCCAGAAAAAAGAAGAGCGGAGCGAGACCTTTTACCGGCAGCTATTTGATTACTCAAGCAACGGGGTTGCGGTTTATGATGCGATTGATGATGGAAAAGATTTTATTTTCAAGGATTTTAACCTGGCTGGAGAGAAAATAGAAGGAATCGGCAAGGATGAACTTATTGGTCGAAGGGTTACAGAGGCTTTCCCAGGGATTGAAAAACTTGGTTTGCTGGAAGTATTTACCCGGGTCTGGAAAACCGGAGTACCAGCCCATCATCCCGTTAGCTGGTATGAGGATAATAGACTCAAGGGATGGCGGGAAAACAAGGTTTTCAGGCTCCCAAGCGGTGAGATAGTAGCCATTTACGAAGACATCACCAAGCAGAAGCAGATAGAAGAAGAAAAGAAAAGAATAGAGTTGAGAACTCTCCAGACCAAGAGAATGGAAGGGCTTGGACTCCTTGCCGGCGGGGTTGCCCATGATCTTAACAATATACTCTCGGCAATAATCGCCTACCCTGAAATTATCCTCAAAAAGCTTCCCAAAAATGACGATATGCGTCCCCTCATTGAAGCTATTCTTGACTCAGGGCAACGGGCGGCACTCGTGGTTGCTGATTTGCTCACCGTGGCAAGAGGGGTGGCACAAGCCATGGTTGGCAAAGATCTTAATCAACTGGTTGGTGAGTATTTTTCCTCCCCTGAGTTTCTTCAACTCCAGTCTTTATATCCCCATATCCGTTACCAGCGTCAACTTGTAGATGAACCACTTCATATCTCATGTTCCCCGGTACACATTCAAAAGTGTATTATGAACCTGATCAATAATGCTGCCGAAGCCGCAGAACCAGCCGGGACAATCTCAATTACCACCACAACCATGATACCGGATCAAAACCTGGCAAATGAACAGGGAGTTAAACGAGTACTACATGCTGTTTTGAGCATAACTGACACAGGTTCCGGTATCCCAAAAGATAAGCTGGAGCATATATTTGAGCCATTCTATACCACCAAAGAGGCCGGCAGAAGCGGAACCGGTTTAGGGCTGGCAGTGGTATGGAGTACAATGAATGAACATGGTGGTACCGTAACAGTTACCAGTAATGCCAAGGGGAGCGAGTTTAAACTTTTTTTCCCGGTTACAGAGGAGAGTATTGACGGGGAAACAGTCCAGAACAACGAGGTAGAGCGGGGAAACGGGGAGACAATTCTTGTGGTTGACGATGAAGCTGCCCTGCGGGATATTGCCAGCCGTATCCTTGAAACACTCGGTTATAATGTAATCTGCATGAGCTCCGGAGAGGATGCAGTCAACTATTTAAAGAGTAATTTGGCTGATCTGCTTATCCTTGATATGCTCATGGAGCCCGGTATCAACGGCAGACAGACCTATGAACAGATTACCAAGCTCCATCCTGGGCAAAAAGCTATTCTGGTCAGTGGTTTTGTCAAGAATAATGATGTCGAGGAGACACTACGACTCGGGGCAGGAGCGTTTGTAAAAAAACCTTATTCCATGGCAGAACTTGGTCAGG
>CAZEMY010000354.1:0-1594 GCA_964513405.1 uncultured Desulfobulbaceae bacterium | reverse complement strand
GGCCAAAAGACAACGAATCACAAATTACCTAATACCATGTCAGAACTTATGGGACGGGGTACTAATCTATACCAAGGTACAGGTATGATTGTATCCCGGGGGAATAAATTATATCTATACCCCTGCCGGTGTTGCTGGCTCCCAAGCGGCCTACATGTAAGAGCCTTGCTCAGGCATTTATTTTTTACAACTCTGATTGACCTGTTCGCGAAGATCCTTGCCCACTTTAAAGAACGGCAATTTTTTCGGGGCGACCTTGATCCGCTCACCGGTTTTCGGGTTACGCCCGGTATATGACTCATATTCTTTAATCATAAAACTGCCGAATCCCCTGATTTCAATATGATGATTGTCGGCAAGAGAATCTCGCATCGTCTCAATGATGGTGTTGGTAATTGAAGCGGCCTCACGGACAGGTATATCCATTTTGTCAGCAAGTCTTTCAATAAGTTCTGATTTGTTCATGTTTTTCCCTTTTTGATGTATGGAAGATAATATATTTTAAGACAGTTTTTACATTAATTAGATTTAATCAGGTATGTTTCTGATTGTAAAGGGAATTTTCCCTAAAAATATCTTTTTTATGTCTTTTTTGTTTAGAAAGCGGCTTTTACCGCTGGCCAGATTGCCCAGGGAAAGACCGCCATAGGCTGTTCTCTGGAGTTTTTTTACAGGATGACCTATGGCAGCAAACATCTTTCTTATCTGTCTTTTTTTCCCTTCGTGGATAATTATCTGCAGACGAATGTCACCTTTTTTCTTACAGATAAAACGAATAGATGCCGGCAGGGTTTTTCTATTTTCCCCTTCAATAATTATTCCCTGTTCGAGACGGCGAATCTGAGCCGCTTCCGGAGGCTTGGTAACGGTGACGACATAGGTTTTTTTTATTCCATAACGAGGATGAAGGATATGGTTAGTAAGCTGCCCGTCATTGGTGAGGATAAGTGCCCCTTCCGAATTTAAATCAAGCCTTCCCACCGGGAAAATTCTTGTTTTAATGTCCGGTAACAGATCGGTGACAATCGGTCTCCCCTGTGGATCTGAAAGGGTGGTAACATAACCGGTGGGCTTGTTGAGAAGCAGGTATATAGTGTTCTTTCCCTGGTGACTGGCTGCGGGCAGAGGTCGGTTGTCAAAGGTTATTCTGTCTTTGTGCGGATCAGCTTTGCTGCCCATGGTGGCCACAACCCTGCCTTCTACCCTGACCCGTCCCTCGCTGATAAATTCTTCACATTTGCGCCGGGAACCAAGCCCGGCTTGGGCAAGAATTTTTTGTAATCTTTCTTTCATCTTTCATCTTTCATTTTTCATTCGGAAACATGGATGGATGATTAACGCCAACGGGCTGGAATAATGGAGTTAAAAATTTTATCTACTTTTTGTCTGGTTTTATCATCAACTTCCAGAATCTCTGTGTACCAGGGTTTCATTCGGCAGTCAAAGACAATGGGCGGTTCCAGTCCCACATGAAATCGTTTGGTCGTGGTTGTCCTGCCATGGATATCGGCAGCCGGCTCAAAACGGGTGAAAAATGACCAGAGAAATTCCTGGAGATTTGCTGTGGTTTCGCTGGTGGAGTCAACAAGGATGA
>CAZEMY010000353.1:0-1607 GCA_964513405.1 uncultured Desulfobulbaceae bacterium | reverse complement strand
CGGCAATCAGCATGGTAACCACTAACTGTATATCCATGACCCTGGCGTGGAAAGTCAGGTTTGCACAACCATGACCTGTCTTGCTTTTTGCCTCGTACAGCCTTGTATCAAGACCTTCGTAATCAAGTGGATTTATCGAATAAATATCCTCATTAAAAATCCGGACGGTATCAGGGTCAAAAATATTTTTCAAATACCACTGATGCTCAAGAGGGAAATGATGACCGCATTTCTGGCATACCCCGCAGAACTCACCATACAGATCAGGAATCCAGATGTCTTCACACCCGTATTTATCCGCATTGGGACAGGAGACCGTTCGGTCTTCGTTGGCAAGGGGGCTGGTATAGGTATCAGTTAATTCCAGCGGATCCTGACTGACTGCCGCCGGCACAGGTGCCGGGGTGGGTTGGGGAAGTTGTTTGGCTTTAACTGACTTCTGCTCTTCTTTGTTCTTATCCTTATTTAATACAGTTTTATAGGCTGAGATAAAAGGTGCTGTCAACCGCTTCACAAAAACCGATCCTTCCCCGGATACCTCTTTTATAGCTTTTTCAACCTGTTTTTTATGCCCTTTTACAAGGTCATAACGAATTTCATAATAAAACTCTTCTGCGTTATGCCATAGACTTTTAAAGAAATTTGCAGCCGGTAACGGTTCATGACCAAAGGTTTTACAGCCCATTGCCCGGTATTTTTTTGACCGCAGGGCAAGGAGCTTGCTTGTTTCTCTCTCGGTTAAATCCCAGGGGATATCAATCTGGGGAGCTTCTTCCGGTTTTTCGGCTTTTTTCTTTTTTACTTCATAGGAACGAAAGCCACGAACACTCTTGGTTTTCAGAACCACTTCATCTGTAGCCCTGATCATTTCCGAACGAATCCGGGCAAAGAATGTAAAATCATCGACTTTTGCCCCAAGGAGAGGCTCGTGAATTACCCTGTCAATGGTGCCGAGTTTAAGATTTTCTTCAGCTGTGATATGGAGACGGTTGGCACAGGTTTCGATAAGTTCCGGCGGCACTTTTAGCCCTTCTTTGACCCGCCCCTCAATGGCTGCTGCCCCTTCCGGTGATATAACTGAGTAATATCCGTGGGAAAACATGATCCGAAAATCACTTAAGCCAATTGCTTCCGCTCCCCCCGAACCTCCCTCGGAAATAACGGATATCATGGGGACACCCAGTTTGGTCATGGCGTAAATGTTGCGGGCAATCTGCTGGGCTGCTCCCGGATACTCTTCCACAGGATAAGAGCCGGGAGTAAAGATATAAAAATGAATGGGGATACCTTCAGTCTCAGCGACTTTCATATAACGAAGGGCTTTTTCATTACCCCATGGCTTACAGGAACCACCGTTTCTGAACTCTTCTCCATGACCGACTTCCTGACCAATTACCATCACCGGGGAAGTATAAGGCTTCCTTTTTCTCTTGATGCGGCGGACTACATTAGCCTTGGCAACCACCATGGCAGGGTCAATGTTGAACTCTCCGTGACCGCCAAGCTCTGTATAATCTTCATAGACATTTTCAAGAATATCCTTAAAGGTAAATCGCTGAGGATTACGGACAATCCGAACCCGTTCCATGGCGGTCAGCCTTTCTTCA
>CAZEMY010000352.1:0-1675 GCA_964513405.1 uncultured Desulfobulbaceae bacterium | reverse complement strand
GTGGGATTTGATTAAAAAGCATCCAGAGGTTGGGGCAAGCATAATCGAGCCTTTGAATTTTATGGATGAAGAGAAAGATATTATTCGCCACCACCATGAACGGTTGGATGGAGGCGGTTATCCCGATGGAATAGGTGAGGGAGAGCTTTGTCTTCTCACCAGGGTTATAACCATTGCCGATAGCTTTGATGCCATGACTTCCCGTCGCAACTATCGCCGTAATATGAACTACACAGAGGCGGTTTCTGAGCTGCGTCGTTGCGGGGGAACTCAGTTTGACTCTGAACTGGTTGAATATTTTGCAGAAGCTGTTTTATCGGTAGACATGTTGTGTAAAGGTTAATTTATTTTTTTATAAAGCCATTGTGATAAATACTGAACAGCATCTTTCTCAAACATGACAAAACACACATCTCTTTTGTCTTAAAAGTGCTCTAAAGAGAGCTATGTTTCAACCATTTTTATACATTTGTTACGAGAGTCAAAGAAATAGTTTCAGAACTCTTTACTTGCTGCGGGAAAGTAAAATGACCCATTTTCCATAATTCAGCCCGTTTTAACCTAGGTTTGCCCTGGTGCCACCGCTCTGTCCTGGTATCAACTCTCTGTGGTGTGACCAAAGCTTTGTACTCACGGATTGTATCTTGTTGCCATATGGTTTCGGTTGTGTTTTATTACTGTTGTTTTCTGGGTATTCGACATAAGAGAAAGGTTTAGATGCGTAGGTCGGATTAGCGCATACAACGCAAAAAGATGATAAACAGAAAAGACTGCAATCAAACCCCAAAAATATATAATGGCAAGGTCTTAGCGTAATCCGACTCTCACCTTGTTGTCGGATTACGCTAAGACCTTGCTGGGTCGGTACTTTTAGGTTATTTTCGATTCGCCTTATTTTTTATATTCATTCTTGTTTTCGCTAATCCGACCTACGGGAACCATCTTCTGTCGAATATCCAGATTGTTTCCTGTCAATTGAAAAATAACAAAATATAGTCCTGTTCCTGGTTAAGATATGAAAATAATAAGAGAAGAAGTAAAGCAGGCTGCAAAACTTGCCAACCTTGATTTATGCGATGATGAAGCCAAACAGATGACCGCCCAGCTTGATGCAATACTGCAATATGTTGCCAAGCTTGATGAGCTTGACACCAGCGGAGTTGCAGTTACTACGCATACTCAGAATCTGGTTAACTCCTTTCGTGAAGACAGGGAGCATGATTCTCTACAAAGGGAGGAGGCATTAAGCGGCTCAGCAAAACAAAACAGTGAAGCCTTTGTTGTTCCCAAGGTCGTTGGTTAAAGGAGTAGGTATAAATGCTTGATATGACACTTAGTGAGGCAAGGGAAAGGCTTATCAGTAAAGATGTGAGTTCGGTAGAACTGGTTGAGTCTGTTTTTGCCAGAATAGATGCGGTTGAAGACAAGGTTAAAGCTTTTCTTCATCTTGACAGGGAGGGAGCATTAAGAGCGGCCGAGCAAGCGGATAATCAGGAAAAAACAGGGCTTCTCCACGGTATTCCAATTTCTGTTAAGGATGTACTTTGCACCATGGATATGCCCACCACCTGTGGTTCAAAGATTTTAAAAGGGTTTGTTCCGCCTTATAATGCAACTGTTATTGAAAAACTCCATGATGCCGGGGCAATTATTATTGGCAAGACAGCCATGGATG
>CAZEMY010000351.1:0-1687 GCA_964513405.1 uncultured Desulfobulbaceae bacterium | reverse complement strand
GCATTCGTAATGCGAGGGTCAGCGGTTCAAATCCGCTTACCGGCTCCATTTTTGTTTATATAGTTGCCTGTTGCTATTTTTCTGGTTTAGTTAAGAGACTCTATGAGGTTGGCAAAAAGAAGTCCGGCAGAAATAAAACACAACAGTTTGAACAGAGGTAAAACGAGTCGTGTCCATAGTTTATGGAAAAGATCAGGTAAAATCACTATCAGGTTACAGGAGTGTGTAGAGACAAGGCATGCCTTGTCTCTACAGTAGACTCCGTGGGGTGATAGACGAACGGTTACTCTCTTTAAAAAGTAACAGCGGAGGGTGGCAGCAGGCTGTGAGCATAAATATTTGCCGGATCATGCTGACCTGCAAGGAAAGTCAGTCCGTTATTACCGTGTTTGTGAACAGTTGACATCAGGTCGGGCATGCTGGTTTGTTTCTTAATAAAAACAGACGCCTGTTTCTGCATTCGTTGAACAACTGCCTGGAGACCACCCGGCGGGGTGATGTAAACACCTGTTGCCATTTTCATACCTGCAAGTTCCGATGCCCTTCCAACCGCATCGGTTAGAGATCCAATTTCATCAATGAGGCCGAGTTCCCTGGCTTTTATGCCATCCCAGATTCTACCTTGGCCGGCGGCTTCCACTTCTGCCATGTCCATTTCCCTGCCCTCACTGATGATGGTGAGAAATTTATGATAACCATTTTCGACTTTTAACTGTGTTGCTCTGGCCAGGCTGGGGGCAAGGGGACGGACAAAAGAGGCACCTCCGGCTACGGAAGTTGTTCCTGTGCCGTCACTATAGATACCTGCTTTTGCAAGGGTCTGCTCAAAAGTTGGTATGGCTCCGAAGATACCGATGGAGCCGGTCAGAGTAACCGGAGAAGCCATAATAAGATCAGCATCAGCAGAGAGCCAGTATGCCCCTGATGCAGCCATGGACGCCATGGAGATAACCAGCGGTTTTCCGGTTTCACTAAAGCGAAGCAGTTCCTGACGGATCCTTTCCGAGGCAAAAGCAGAACCACCGCCGGAGTCAATCCGCAGAACCAGTGCTTCTATGGAACTGTTTTTTCGGGCTCTCTGGATCTGCCTGACAAGTGATTCTGCACTAATTTGCTCAACCGTGCCGTTCTCGGTGACAATGTCTCCCTGGGCGATGATTATACCAACTGCCACTTCACCTTCTTCTAAATTGGTATAGGAAGGTTGAATGGTACGCATGTAATCATAAAATGAGATTTTAGGAAAACCGGGACCCGCCTCATTCCTGCCTACCAGCTCGGTCAAATATTTTTCAAGCTGTTGACTATTTTTTAGAGCGTCAACCAGACCGGTATCCAGAGCCATTTTAGCACCGTCACCGCCGGTTTTTTTAAGATAAAGGTCCTGATTGTTGACAAGATTGTTGATTCTCTCAACGGTCAGTCCCCGTTGCTCAGCTATGTCATTGCAAAACAAACTCCAGAGAGAATCCAACCATTGTTGATTAGCCTCCTTTGCAGCAGGTGACATGTCGTCGCGGATGAACGGTTCAAGGGCTGACTTATAAGTGCCGACCTTAAAGGTGTGAAACTGAATGCTAAGTTTGTCAAGAAAGCTTTTCATGTAAAGTCGGTACATGCCAAATCCGTGCAAGCGTACTTCACCCATGGGGTTCATTAATATCTCATCGGCATGGGCGGCGAGGTA
>CAZEMY010000350.1:0-1689 GCA_964513405.1 uncultured Desulfobulbaceae bacterium | reverse complement strand
CAGGTGGAGGGAAAACTTGTTCAATCCCTTGATTCTTTCCCTGTCACAGCCATACTGGGGCCACGCCAATGTGGAAAGTCCACTTTGGCAAAACATATTCTATCCAAACGGGAAGACACTCTATTTCTCGACCTGCAACGCCCCTCCGACCTGCGTAAACTTACAGACCCTGAACTTTTTTTCCATACCCACAGGAACAGGCTGGTCTGCATAGACGAAGTACAGGCAGGGCCTGAACTTTTTCCAATTTTAAGAGCAGAAGTAGACGCAGCACGCAACCCCGGTCGTTTTCTTCTATTGGGCTCGGCATCTCAAGAGTTGATCCGTAAAAGCTCAGAAAGTCTGGCCGGTAGAATTCATTATATTGAGCTCACGCCATTTACCTTCAGTGAGCTTGTCGCCCAAAAAACTGAATATCGATCACGGCTTACGGAGGTTTGGAGGCGTGGTGGATTCCCGGAGTCAATTCTCACAGCAACAGATTCCATCAGCATGATCTGGCGGGAAGACTTTATCAGAACCTACCTGGAGCATGACATTGCTCAGTTCGGTTTTTCCGTTGCACCTCAAGTAATGCGGCGGCTTTGGTCCATGCTGGCCCACTATCACGGCCAACTCCTTAACCTTTCCAAACTCGGTCAGTCCTTAGGGGTTACCCACCCAACCATAAAACGGTACTTAGATATTTTAAAGCAAACCTATATGGTTCGCTCTCTTCAACCCTACAGTGCTAATCTAAAAAAAAGATTGGTAAAATCAGCTAAAGTTTATATCCGGGACTCTGGAGTGCTTCACTCTCTCCTTGAAATAGAGAGCATGGATGAGCTTCTGGGCCACCCTGTGGTAGGAGCGTCTTGGGAGGGTTTTTGTATCGAACAGATTATTGCTGCAAAACCGGATTGGAGACCGAGTTTTTATCGCACTTCATCGGGTGAAGAAATAGATCTTGTCCTGGAGCGTGGTCAAAAAAAGCTGGCCTTTGAGTTTAAGGCTTCCATGTCGCCAAAAGTTTCCCGTGGTTTCAAGGGAACCCTTGCAGTCCTTCATCCTGACCATACCTGGATTGTCGCTCCTGTTCTGGATTCGTACCCGTTGCAGCAGAATGTTACCGTTTCAGATATATATTCGACTATCCGGGCAATTTAATTGTGATTTATCCGGCACTCACCAACCCGAATATTTACCCAAAACTCACATAGCAAAATACCAGAAAAATCCCATCCCGGAAATAGCAAAACAATAATAACCAAACCAGTGCAAGCGACCTTTCTTGACAATCCCCATCAAGAGGATAATGGCAAAATATCCTGAAATAACTGAAGCCACCGTGCCTATCCCTATACCCAGCAACTCATCCCGCCCAGGAGGTGAATTAATCAAGTCTCCAAGCTTTATAACAGCGGCTCCAAGTATTGCCGGAATGGACATTATAAAGGAAAAGCGGGCTGCGGTTTCCCTGTTTATGCCAAGGAGCATCCCAGTAAAGATAGTTGAACCGGAACGGGAAAGACCGGGCATAATAGCCATGGCCTGGGCAATGCCAATCAAAAAAGCCCTGGAACCGTTTACCTCTTTCTGACCATTGGGTATTTTTTTGGTAAGCATCATGATGGTACCGGTAACAGCCAGCATGGCGAAGGTTATCAGGATATAGTCAAAAATCATCTCTATGGAATCTTTTAAAAAAAG
>CAZEMY010000349.1:0-1715 GCA_964513405.1 uncultured Desulfobulbaceae bacterium | reverse complement strand
TGGGGGGGATGGTTTTGCCGGTATAAAAATCATACCGGTATTTTTTTCCGGTGGCCCAAAATCGGCTGTGGAATTCTTCCGTGACATCCTCGGCCTTAAGTACCCGGATATCTGCGGGGAGAAGACTGTTAAGACCTCTTGCAAAGGCGGTGAGACCATGGGAGGCATTGGTATGAAAGTTGGCAACCATCCCCAGGGCATGAACACCGGCATCGGTGCGGCCGGCCCCATGGATGATGATTTTTTCGCCACAGATTATGGTCAGCTTTTCTTCAATGGTTCCCTGGATGGTTACGACGCTGCTCTGCCGCTGCCACCCCTTGTAGTTTGTGCCGTCAAAGCTGATGAGCAGGCGGATGTTTCGTTGCATCAGGGAAAAAAAGCCGGGCCGGTAAGACCGGTATTCTCAGGGAAGCCGCTCATCAGATTCATATTCTGCACAGCCTGACCAGATGCCCCTTTGCCGATGTTATCAATCACGCTGACTATAATAACCCTGCCGGTCCTCTCGTCTTTCCCTATACCTATGTCGCAGCAGTTGCTTCCCCGAACATGCCGGGTTGCCGGCATGGTCCCCGGCGGGCAGATTCTGACAAAATATTCATCATTATAAGTATCTTCATAGAGCTTTTGCAACTCATTTAAACTCGTATCCTTTTTTAAGGATGCGTATGATGTGCTGAGGATACCTCTGCTTATTGGGAGCAGATGCGGGGTAAAGGAAACTGTAATACCTTTCTCTTTTTCCCGGCTCTTCCCATCACCGGCGAGGATAGACAGCTCCTGCTCAATTTCCGGGATGTGGCGATGAGCACCGCCAACCTTGTAGGCCATAAAGCTATCACTCACCTCGCAAAATGAAGTGGCGGTTGAGGCTTTCCTGCCAGCCCCGCTTGTTCCTGATTTTGAGTCAATTATAATGGTAGCCGGCTCGATGAGGTTGTTGCTGAGAAGCGGGGCAAGAGCAAGAATGACCGAGGTGGGATAACATCCCGGATTGGCGGTGAGAGACCCACCTGCAATCTGGTTCCGATAAAGTTCCGGCAGTCCGTAAACACTTTTTTCAAGCAGATCAGGGCATGAATGGGCTTGATACCATTCTTTATAGACAGAGGCATCCCTTAGCCTGAAATCAGCACTTAAATCAACAACTTTTTTGCCAGCCTCTATTAGCGATGGGACGATATCCATGGCTGTTTTATGGGGGACAGCAGTGAAGAAAAAGTCCGCCTTGTTGACAATATTTTCATGCTCCGGGGATACACATTTCAAATCAACCCGTTCTCTCAGATTTGGAAATACCGTGGATAAAGGCTGACCGGCATACTGTCGTGATGTCACCAGGGTAAGCTCAGATAGGGGATGATCGGCAAGGATTCTTGCCAGCTCAACTCCGGTATATCCTGATGCTCCGATTATTCCGACTCGTAATTTGGTCATTTTGGTTGTTTGTTTCGTTTTGATATTTTTTGTTTCCGGTCTTTGAAGAGCTGACCAGTGAAGTATCATAAGTTATTTTATTCCCCTTCCTAAGGAAATAAAAAAGGGGAATAACGAATTTTATCGTTATTCCCCTGCAAAAACAAAAAAAAGCAAAGAACTATAATACAAAGGTTTTCAAAAGAAAACCCCTTGATGTTATCGTTTGGAGAACTGGAAGCGGGCACGAGCTCCGCGTTGACCATATTTCTTTCGTTCTTTAGCCCGGGGATCAC
>CAZEMY010000348.1:0-1736 GCA_964513405.1 uncultured Desulfobulbaceae bacterium | reverse complement strand
CCTTTACCCGCCGTTCAGCCCAGGAAATGCTTTACCGGGCTGCCCAGCTCACCGACCAGAGCTGTCGCCGAGTTGTTGGCGGGACATTCCATGCCACAGCTAACATGTTGTTGCGCCAGCATGGTCATCATCTCGGATTCCCACCTGGGTTCAGTATAATTGACCGTGGTGATGCCGAAGGAATCATCAACCTGATTAAATCTTCGCTTGGTCTTGCTGGTGCCGGCAAAAAATTCCCCACCAAACGGATTATTATGAACCTGATTTCAGGTTCAGTCAACAAGGCTCGTCCCATCGAAGAGCTTGTTTTTGAAGGTTTGGTTCATCTCTCAGAGTTCATAGAAGACTTTAACAAAATAAGAGACCATTACAATCAGTTCAAGATAGATCACGGCCTGATGGATTATGACGACCTATTGGTTAACTGGCAGCGACTTCTCGCTGAATCTAAGCAGGCCTCTATCGAAATTTGCAGCCGTTTTCGCCATATTCTCGTTGATGAGTACCAGGACACCAACCTTATTCAGGCTGAAATTGTCCGTTTACTTGGCAGTGATCACAATAATATTATGGTGGTTGGTGATGATGCCCAGTCCATATACAGTTTCAGGGGAGCAGATTTTTACAATATCATCCGTTTTCCAGACCATTTTCCTGGGGCAACCGTAATAAAACTCGAACAGAATTACCGTTCCACCCAGTACATTCTTAACCTGACCAACAATATCATCAGCCAGGCAGAGGAAAAATTTACCAAATCATTATTTACCAACATAGAAGGTGGCAGCAACCCGGAAATGTTCTGTGCAGTATCAGAGGCTGCTGAAGCCCGCTTCGTAGTTGAAACTATAAGTGAGTTGCTTGATACAGGTACCCAAAAACAGGAAATCGCTGTTTTATTCCGCTCCGGGTTCCATTCATATAAACTTGAGATGGAACTGGGCAGCCACACCATTGATTTTGAAAAACGGGGTGGACTTAAACTTACCGAATCTGCTCATATAAAAGATGCCCTTTCCTTTCTCCGGATCATGGCTAATCCATGGGATAATATATCATGGAACCGGATATTGCTTCAACTTGATAAGGTTGGTCCCAAAACAGCCCAGAAAATAATTGGAGCCATCAGTGAAACAGACAACCCTGTGGATGGATTAAGTAATTATAAACCGGCATCGGCATGGCGGCAGGGATTCACGAACCTGCTTGCACTATTGACGAGAATGCAAGGAGATGGGCTTACTCCGGCGGGTCAGTTTGATCTGGTTATGGAATATTACCAACCGATACTTGAGAAGATATACTACGATGATTATCCTAAACGAAGTAAGGAGTTAGACCATATCCGTGCTCTGATTGGCGGCTACGGAGACCTCCAGTCTTTTATTGACGACACCACCCTTGATCCGCCGGAAATATCGGCAGCCGATCAGGAGACAATACCTGAAAACAACATTATCCTTTCCACCATTCATTCTGCAAAAGGTCTGGAATGGGATATTGTCTTTGTTATAAGTCTTGCCGAAGGCAGATTTCCACACCAGAACACCCAGCCCGGCAGTGAGCAGTGGGAAGAGGAGCGGCGACTTCTTTATGTGGCAGCCACAAGGGCAAAGAAACGGCTGTTTTTGACTTATCCCCGCCAGTTAATGACTCCGGATCGCAAAATACGCAGGGCTGTAATGTCCCCGTTTTTAAGGGAAATAAATCCCGGTCTTTATTGTCGGAGAGACTCT
>CAZEMY010000347.1:0-1758 GCA_964513405.1 uncultured Desulfobulbaceae bacterium | reverse complement strand
TGGGGTGGTCAGGAAATCCGTACTATTACAGAATTGGGGGAGATGAAAAAGTTAGGGTTTCGTACCGCTCTTTTTGTCCGTCCCGGAGCCGAATTGGCGAAGAGGGCTGAGGCGGAAGGGGTTCCGGTCTATTTTGTGGATTTTTCCTCTAAATTCAGATTGTCGGCATGGCTTAGATTGTTCAGGCTGATTTGTAGCCTCAAGCCTGCTGTTGTCAATACCCATTCCTCTGAAGATTCCTGGATGGCTGGTTCTGTTGCCAGGCTCTGCCGGGTTCCGCTGGTGATAAAGACCCGCCATGTTCTTGCGTCTGTTTCTTCCTCAGTCAGTTATAATCTATTTTCCCATGTTATCTGGGCTTGCAGTGAATCTATCGGTAAACAGTTGATTACTCATGGGGTGAGGGAGGAAAAAATTATTGTCCAGTCCACCGGTATTGATGAGAAACGGTTTTGTTTTTCCATGGATGATCGCTTGGAGATCAGGGAAAAATACGCAATACGAGACGATGATATTCTGGTTGGTAATGTTTCTTTTCTTCGTCATTATAAGGGACATGATTTTATTATTCGTACTGCTGCCGCTATGAAAGAAGATAAGAGGTTTAAATTTATTTTTGTTGGTGGCGGTGATGACCGGGCAGAGCTTGAGGATAAAATAAGGGCTGCTGGGGTTGAGAAGCGAATTATCATCACTGGTCATCGTGAAGATCCGGAAAAGTTTTTCTCTGCCATTGATATTGTTTTTTTTGCCTCCTATCAAACTGAAGGCATATCCCAATCGTTTATCCAGGGGTTGTTGTATGGTATTCCTCTGCTTGCCTGTCGAACTCCGTCCCTCATGGAACCTTTACAGTTTGTCAGGAACCACCTGACCATCGACTATGATGATTTAGAAGGGGCGAAAAAAGGATTGTTGGAGCTCTCTAATTCGCTTAACCGTGATGAGCTGCAAATAACAAAACAGAGAAAAGACATTGCCGGTAAATATGGCCTGGCGGCCATGGTAGATAATATTATCAGGGTTTATGGGGAGCATGGCATCATAAGCCAGAAGCCAGAAGGCAGAAGGCAGAGGGCAAATGACAACTCATAAAGGACAGGTTGCTCAATCAGAAACCCGAAATCAAAAACTTAATAAACCTGAACTGTTGGCACCGGCGGGCAGTTATGCCGCCTTTGAGGCTGCTGTTGAACAGGGGGCGGATGCGGTTTATGTCGGGGCCCCGGGTTTTAATGCCCGTGCCTTGAGCCGGGATTTTACCTTTGCCGAGATCGGTTTCATGATTAAAGAAGCCCATGCCTGCGGGGTGCGGCTCTTTGTTGCCATGAACAGTATTATCAAGGAAGATGAGCTTAAGGGGGCGGTGGAGGCTTTATCCATTCTTGGCGGTTTGCGATCAGATGCTTTGATTATTCAGGACCAGGGGCTGCTGTTTATTGCCAGAAAATGGTTTCCTGAAATTCCGCTCCATGCCTCAACTCTGATGGCGGCAAACAATTCACTTGCTGTCCAGGGTTTGACCGACCTGGGGTTCTCCAGAGTGGTGCTGGCCCGGGAGTTGACCATTGACGAGATTGGCAGAATCCATAAACAGACTGGAGCAGATATTGAGGTGTTTGTCCATGGTGCCATGTGTTTTAGTTACTCAGGTCTCTGCATGTTTTCCAGCCTCCATGGTGGTAAGTCAAGTTTACGGGGGCAATGTGTCCAGCCCTGCCGGAGAGATTATGCGGTTGTTGAGAGCTTAAAGAGAAC
>CAZEMY010000346.1:0-1777 GCA_964513405.1 uncultured Desulfobulbaceae bacterium | reverse complement strand
ACCGCAGAGCGGTGACACCAGAACTACAGCATTGGTGTCCACAATCGAAGTCTACTGTATCTACTTCAGTGTTCTTTGTTCGACATTCAACATTCGACATTCTCTTTTAAATCAACAAATCAGCAGCTTATCATCATATTAAAATTATCACTTTTTTGTATTGCACCCCATGTTTATAGACCTTCATACCCACTCTACCCACTCCGATGGAACGGCGACTCCAAAAGAGATTATAATTCTCGCTGAAAAATCAGAAATAAAAGTGCTTGCCGTTACCGATCATGACACCACAGAAGGCTGTCTTGAAGCGATCCAGGCGGGGGAAGTCCATGGTGTTGAAGTTATTACGGGAGTTGAAATCAGCTGTACACATGGGGATATTTCTCTTCACATGCTCGCCTATGGAATTGACTTAAATAATACAATTTTGCAGGAAAAAATATATATCCTTCAGCAGGGCAGGCTGGTACGAAATCAAAAAATACTTACCCTGTTAAATGACATCGGTATAAAAATAAGTGAGCAGGAACTGGCAAATTACTCCGCTTACGGCCAGACCGGCAGGCCACATATTGCCAGAGTAATGGTAGAAAAGAAAATTGTCTCCTCCATGAACCAGGCGTTTCGCAACTATATAGGCAAAGGAAAACCTGCCTATGCCGACAGGTTCTGTTTCAGTGCCGGTGAGGCCATCAAATTTATCCATGAAGCGGGCGGGGTTGCAGTTCTTGCCCACCCGGGACAACTTGACCCGGCAATGAAGATACAATCACGACTTATCTCTGAACTTGCCGGTCTTGCCCTTGATGGAGTGGAAGTTTATTACCCGACCCATTCCAACAAAACACACAGAAAACTCCACGGGATTGCAGAAAAACACAACCTTCTCCTGACCGGCGGCAGTGATTACCATGGTACAAACCGCCCGAAAAACAACGGTCTTGCCTGTAGAGCGGGGGTCAATTGCCCGCCGTACACCCTTATGGAACCGCTCAAAGAAAGAATGGCTTTCCATGCCCGCAAAACACACGAAAGCATGACTTAAGAGGCGAAATTTTTTATAGTCATTTAAGGTTGCCTTGAACCCTTGAATATTTTAATGTATCGGAAAATCAAAGTTTCTGTGGGAATGGTTCCTGATCGAATATCGAATGTCGGAGTAAAAAAACAAAAACTAAAAACATGCACACAATATTAGTTGTTGACGACGAACCTAACTATCAGATTATCCTTGCCGAACTGCTCCGTGATGAAGGCTACGAAGTCTTCACCGCCGATAACGGCAAAGCTGCCCTGCCCATAATCCGCAACACCGATCTCGACTTGATCATTTCCGATATGAAAATGCCGGGCATGGACGGTCTGGAGCTTATGCAGAAAACCAGGGAATTTCACAAAGAACTGCCGGTTATCCTGATCACCGCCTATGCAGAAGTGGAAAAGGCGGTAGAGGCCATGCATTCTGGAGCCTTTACTTATCTTGCTAAGCCGTTTTCCAATGAGCAGTTACTGGCATCAAGCCGTAAAGCCATTGAACACTACGGTCTGATGCGGGAAATCAAACGATTACGCCAGGAAATATCCCCCCGCTCAGGATTTGAAGGGATGATAGGGAAAAGTCCAGCCATGCTGAGTGTGTATCAGTTAATTGAAAAAGTGGCTCCGACACCATCTTCAGTACTTATCACCGGAGAATCAGGTACCGGCAAGGAACTTGTTGCTAGGGCTATACATAATTTAAGTTCCCGCCGTGAAGCTCCGTTTATTTCGATCAACT
>CAZEMY010000345.1:0-1782 GCA_964513405.1 uncultured Desulfobulbaceae bacterium | reverse complement strand
CGAGAGCTATTGGCTCACCGTATTTCTCCTTAATGCCACGGAAAAAAGGGATAAGTATCTCGAATATAAAAATTATGAAAAAGGGAAAAAAACTCGAGACTAAAGACATGAGCAGCCGTCATCAGTTCCTTTTCATTTATAAAAAATGCTGTACCAATGCTGTGATATTTTTCGTTTCGCTCAACAAAACCCAGCTTATTAAATGGCAATTCCCGGGCATACTCTATCCTGTCACTTTCAAGCTTTGGAGTTACAACTTCATATATACCAAAATTAAGCTCCTCTATTTTGTCTTTACCCAGAAACTCAATGTTGGTAACAGACCACGCTGTTGCACCGGAAAAAAATCCCAATAAAACGAAACAACATACTAAACTAATCCAAGTGTTTTTGTTATATTGATCACTTTAAATCTCCTTCCATCTATAAAATAAGACCTAAATTTTATGTTCATCCAACTCTTCACGAAGATCCCGTTTAAAAAGCTCACGAACAGCATCATGGGGTGATTTTTTTTCATAAAGAATCTGGTAAATCTGATTTAAAACAGGCATTTCCACACCAAGTTTTTTTGCCAGCTTATAACATGATTCAGTCGTTTTTACCCCTTCAGCAACCATGGTCATTTCTGAAAGAATTACTGGAAGTTCCCTGCCTTTACCAAGCTCTAGACCAACCATACGGTTTCTGCTTAAATCTCCGGTACAGGTAAGCACCAGGTCACCGAGTCCGCCAAGACCTGAGAAAGTTAAAGGGTTGGCACCCATTGCCACCCCTATTCTCGTTATTTCAGCCAGCCCTCTGGTAATAAGGGCTGCCCTGCTGTTTAAACCAAAGCCAAGACCATCACAGATTCCCGCAGCAATGGCTATAACATTTTTCATGGCACCGCTAATCTCAAGACCAATAACATCGGTACTTGTGTAACCTCTGAAAAACTTAGCGGCAAAGAGCTGTTGAACCGCCCTGGCAATTTCCAGATCGACAAAGGCAATGGTGACGGCAGTGGGTTGGTTATCAGCTACTTCACGGGCAAAACTTGGTCCTGATAACACTCCAAAATAAAATTTTCCTTCCTTGCCCTTATTTCTCGCCTCCTCTTCCATAAGCCCGGTCATGGTGGCAAGAGTGTCCGTTTCAATACCTTTTACCGCAGAGACAAGCATTGCACCGTCTTTGAGATAAGGAACAAGGCTTGAAAAAACTTTTCTGTAGCCATGGGAGGGAACCACCATCACTACGCAATCAGCATCATAAACCGCTTTTTCAAGGTCTTTCTCAAGAGACAAGTTACGGGGAAAAATACAACCTGGCAGATAACGACTATTTTCTCTGGTTTGTTCAATTTTATCAATATGTTCAGAGCGATGCCCCCAGAGAACAATATTTTCATCCTTATCCGCCAGCAATTTAGCAATAGCTGTTCCCCAGCTTCCAGCTCCTATAACCGCTGTTTTGCTAATTTTTTTATTTTTATAATCCTGGTTATGATTCATCCTCTGCCTGCTCTCCACTTCCAGATTCAGGTTCACCATCACCTTCTACGACTTCTTCACGGGCAAGCATGGACAGACCAACCACTTTTTCTCCATCTGTGAGGTTAATCAACTTAACTCCCTGGGTATTACGGCCAATAACCCTGACCGTATCCATGGGCATTCTGATAACCTTACCGGAATTGGCAATCACCATGACCTGATCCTCGTCCACAACCTGTAAAACCCCAAGGACAAGCCCGTTTCTGTCGCTGGTTTTTATGGCAAACACACCTTTACCGCCTCT
>CAZEMY010000344.1:0-1794 GCA_964513405.1 uncultured Desulfobulbaceae bacterium | reverse complement strand
CCCCGACAATACCAAGGTATCCCTGATCTGTCCCGGCAATAAACAGGTTATCAAAAGGGGTGCGACCGTCCTTGATTTTTATCGGACTGCCATACACTGCCCCTGAACCCTTACCGGTATATCGCTCAATGGTAAGCGGGGTGAAGCTATCCTGATATACAATGTCTTTGCTGTAATTTCCAACGATTTCAGAACTTCCGGCCACCGAATCAGCAAAACATTGTTTTTTAGCTGTTTGATAAGCGTCCCCATCAAGCTGTTGCCAACGGTCATAATCTGCACTGTTTGTAACTCTTAGCTGAAAAGTGTTATCAGATTCGATGCCATGAAAATTATCAGGAAAACATATAACCCCCCAAGAAGGGTCTATCAAGCTTTCCGGTCTTTGATACTGCCAGTCATTACGGTGGGAAAAAAAGATAATAGTGCGATCATTACTGAGTGATTTCTCCATTCGGGCAGGTAGAAAGGCAATAGTCTCCATAAAACTCATCCGCCCGGTATATTTTTCAAGGTCCAACTGCCAGCCGGATAGTTTTGCGGTGCCGGGAATGCCGGTGGTTGACAAGACGCTGTCTGACCGTATTTCCTCTCCGTTATCAAGACGAACCCCGCCTACCTTTCTTACAGCATGGCTACAAATAATCTCGGCAACCCCGGTCTTCATCCTGATCTCTCCGCCAAAACTTCGATACTGCTCAAGAAGCATGTTGAGAAATTCACGGATGGTCTGCTCAGGCCGGAAAAAACCTTCCAGAAACAGAGCCCGAAACATAATGGCAAACTGAGCCAGATCCATATCTTTTTCTTCGGCATTACCGTATACCATGAGTGGCAGCATCAGCATATTTTCAAGGAGCGGATCGGCAAGATATTCTTTAAGAAAAGCCCTGGCCGACTGCCAGGGAGCCGGTAAGAAAGGATTATAATCTTCCATTACCCTGACAAGACGAATAAACCCATCGAGTGAGGCAGGGAATTCCCGCTCAATCTCAGCTATCAGCAGAGCCAGATCATTTGAGAATCGCAACTGTTTTTCAGGAAAAACAATTTCCGAGCCTATCTGCTCACGGGTCATGAATCTTTTACGGGAAATTTTAAGCTGGCGGAAAAGACGGTTAAGCGGTGCACTCTTAACAGATGAAGGGGCAAAATTGGTCATGGCATGGAGCCCTGTTTCAAGCAAATATCCATGCCGAAAATACCATGAGTTAAGACCTCCCGGCAGGGAGTGCTGCTCAAGGATAAGAGTTTTTTTGCCAAAACGGGCAGCCCTGATGCCGGCAGCAAGTCCGGAAAGACCAGCACCAATTATGACAAGCTGATAATCAGGCAAATGTTTTTCACTTCTCCCTTTTTAAAAATCCTGCAACTTTGGTTCAAGATAATTAACACAACTGCTAAGAGTTGCCAGCTTCGGATACTCTTCTTCAGGGATTTGCAGTTTATATCTTTTTCGCAGCTCCATAACTATATCAAGGAAATCCATGGAATCCAGATCAAGCTGATCACGAAGCGGAGCGTCCGGATCAAGCCCTTCAAACTCAGCGTCTTCGTCAATATCTTCTATAATTTCAAGGATAAGATTTTTTATTTCGTCCCTGGTCATACCTTCCTCTTGATTTCTGGTTTCCGGAGTCTCCGCTTCGCTCCGCTTACCTGGTTTATGATTTTGGACATGATGCCCTGCGGGCAGAAAATATTGAATGTCGAATGTCGAATGTCGAATGTCGAATATTGAATATTGAATGTTGAAATAAATGCGAAAAAACACTACTCAAAAATACAAACAGA
>CAZEMY010000343.1:0-1801 GCA_964513405.1 uncultured Desulfobulbaceae bacterium | reverse complement strand
GAAAAAATGCATTCTCGGACAGGCTCCTATAGACATCTTTTCCCGAGTATCATTAAAGTCGGGCTTAATAACAACAGCTTACTTGTATTTTGGGAGGTACCACATATGCAGGATGCAGGACAGATCAGAAACACTGTTATTGTTGGCCACGGAAACAGTGGCAAGACAACTCTGGCTGAGGCCATGCTTTTTACGGCCGGGGTTTCCAATAGGCTGGGCAGGGTGGATGACGGCTCGTCGTTGATGGATTTTGAGCCTGAGGAAACCCGTCGAAATGTGTCTATAAGTACTGCTTTTCATCACCTGAAATGGAATAAGAAAGAAATTTTTCTGACCGATACACCCGGTGATGATAATTTTGTCAACGAAACCAAATTCGCTGTTCGGGTGGCAGATAGTGCTGTGCTTACGATTGGTGCTGTTCTCGGTGTTCGCAATCAGACCCGGAGATTCGTTGATTTTGTTCAGGAACGCCATTTACCAAGGATAATATGTATAACCCGGATGGATCGGGAACGGGCAAACTTTAAAAAAACCATAGATGAAATAAAAGAGAACTTTGATTTAAAGCCTGTTGTCCTCTACCTGCCTATTGGAACCGAAGAATCTTTTACGGGAGTTGTTGATATTGTCGCTAATCGTGGCCTTTACTTTACTGATGATTCCAGCGGAAAAGTAACCCCGGGTGAAATACCTGCTGGTATGGGGGGAGAGGTTTCTGCTCTCAGGGAAAAATTGATGGAACTTGTCGCCGAAACAGATGACGATCTGATTGAAAGATTCCTTGAAGAAGGGGAGTTGAGCCGGGAAGAGCTGAGAGACGGGCTGAAAGCGGCTGTTCTTGCCGCAAAACTTACCCCTGTCTGTGCGGTTGCCGCTTTGAAGAACAGGGGAACAAGTGTGTTGCTGGATGCTATTACTAATTTGCTCCCCTCGCCACAGGAACGGCCAGCCAAGCTTGGTATTGACTCTGCCGGTGAACTTGTCGAGCGAAAAGGTATGGCTGGACAACCTTTTTCTGCTCAGGTTTTCAAGACAATGGCAGATCCTTTTGCGGGCAGGTTAACAATTTTTCGGGTTTTTTCCGGAACTTTAAGCGGAGACAGTTTTTACAATTCAACAAAAGGTGTCAGTGAGAGGTTTGGCCATCTGTTCATCATGGAAGGGAAAGAGCAGAAAACGGTGGATACAGCAATACCGGGGATGATTGTTGCTGTTGCCAAGCTGAAGGAAACCGGCACCGGTGATTCGTTTTGTGATGAGCATAAAGAAGATAATATTCTTTACGAGCCCCTTGAGCCTATGCCTCCGGTTATCTCCTATGCGGTAAGTGCGAAGGAAGGAGAGGAAGAAAAGTTGTTTTCTTCCATTACCAGAATGTTGGATGAGGATCTGACTTTAAAGTTGACCCGTGAGCCGCAGACCAATGAAATTCTGATTTCCGGGGTAGGGCAGATACATCTTGAAGTGATTGGTGAAAAAATAAAAAGGAAGTTCGGGGTTGAGATGGAGCTGCGGGTTCCGAAGATTCCCTACCGTGAGACTATCAAAGGAAGTGTCACGGTTCAGGGTAAACATAAGAAACAATCCGGTGGGCGGGGACAGTTTGGTGACTGTACCATTGAAATGTCATCGCTGGCGAGGGGTGAAGGATTTGAATTTGTAGATTCAATTGTTGGCGGAGTTATTCCCCAGCAGTACCGGCCTGCTGTTGAAAAGGGCATCATCGAGGCCATGGATAAAGGGGTTGTTGCCGGTTATCCATTGGTTGATGTTCGAATAAATCTTTTCGATGGTTCTT
>CAZEMY010000342.1:0-1823 GCA_964513405.1 uncultured Desulfobulbaceae bacterium | reverse complement strand
TGTTTGTATTTTTGAGTAGTGTTTTTTCGCATTTATTTCAACATTCAATATTCGAAATCCGAAATTCTAAATTCGATGTTCGTTTATATTTTTTCTGCCCGCAGGGCATTATGTTCAAGTTGTTTAGCGTACATTCCTTAATACGATAACATAGGGCTGGTACCCTTCGTGGTATTTCTTTATAAATTTTAATTGCCAAAAACAGGAGGTGAGAGCATGTTGTACCAAAAATGAGCCTGAACGGCTGTAAATTATACCAGGTTGGTTATAACTAACATTTTTAACAATAGTGTGTGCTCAAAATCTTCCGGAAAAGATATAGCTGCTGCTTTTAATAAGATAACTGCAGCGTAGTATCCTCTCTTAATTTTGTTGAGCATACGCTTAAACAAAATTAAGAGGTTAATATGTCCATCAGACCAGTTTCAAACTTGTTTGCTTCCCGCTGGGGATTGATTCTCACCGGAGCCGTTATCGGTATCTTGGCTCCACTTTTACAAAAACTCGGCAATCCACCCAATATGGGGATTTGTGTCGCCTGTTTTGAGCGGGATATTGCCGGGGCATTGGGACTCCACCAAGCCGGGGTTGTTCAATACATTCGTCCGGAAATCCCCGGTTTTGTCATTGGGACTCTTGCCGCCGCATTTATTTTTCGTGATTTCAAGCCCCGTACCGGTTCAGCTCCGCTGGTCAGGTTTGTCCTCGGTATGTTTGCCATGATTGGAGCTTTGACTTTCCTTGGTTGCCCATGGCGGGCAATGCTCAGGCTTGCCGGAGGAGACTTGAATGCGGTAATTGGGATTACCGGCCTGGTTGTCGGAATCGCAATTGGTGACCAGCTCCTTAAATATGGCTATAACCTCGGTCGTTCCTATAAAACCCATTTTTCCCTTGGCTTTATTATGCCGGCAATCATGGCCTCATTGCTTGCTCTTTTGTACTTTGCCCCACAATTTACAGAAAACGGTGCCATCTTTTTTAGCGAGAAGGGGCCTGGCTCCATGCACGCACCTTTGCTGATTTCCCTTGGAGTCGGGCTGCTTGTCGGATTTATCGCCCAGAGAACCCGTTTTTGCACCATGGGATCAATCCGTGATGCCATGCTGGTCAGGGATTTTCACCTGATGGGGGGTGTTATTGCCCTGGTTGTCTTTGCCTTTGTTACCAATTTATTTCTTGGCCAGGTTAATTTTGGCTTAGCTGGTCAGCCGGTTGCCCATAGTGACTTTTTATGGAACTTTATGGGGATGATCCTGGCGGGACTGGCCTTTGTGCTTGCTGGCGGATGTCCGGGGCGGCAACTTGTTCTGGCAGGAGAAGGGGACGGTGATGCAGCAATATTTGTCCTTGGCATGATTGTTGGTGCAGCTTTTGCTCATAACTTTGCTCTTGCGGCAAAGCCGGATAAAATAGTTGATGGCGTGGTTATGGTTGGCGGAGTTTCTGGATATGGTATGATTGCCGTCCTGATTGGGATAGTGGTCTGTTCTCTGATTGGCTTGACCATGCGGGAAAAAATTTAAGGGAGATTTAAATGGAAAATATTATAGATGCGTGCGGTCTTTCCTGTCCACAACCGGTATTGCTTACAAAAGCGGCCATTGAAAAGGAAGATTTTCCGCTCACGGTGCTGGTTGATGCCCAGTGTGCGGTGGAAAATATATCCCGTCTTGCCGGAAATAAAGGTTGCCGGATAACCGTTGAGACAAAAGGCGATCAGTTTCAGTTGTTACTGGTTAAAGAATAAAGTCCACCATTAACTTTTCCGGCCCTCATCTGTAACTGGTAATAGCTGGTGGAGAGGCCGGAAAACTCACGGA
>CAZEMY010000341.1:0-1857 GCA_964513405.1 uncultured Desulfobulbaceae bacterium | reverse complement strand
AGATTTTTCAGCCATAATAAAACCTCCTGCATGCTGACTATAATTCGCACACTTTTAGTGTCTGTGTCTACTTTTATCGTACCACTCCACTTTATCACCCAAAAATTCAGCCGTAATCAAGTTCATTTTCAGGGAATATCCGTTTCCCCCCGGCACTCTCAGTTCCAGTTGATCCGCAACTCTTCCACCACCTTGAAGCCTGCACGAACTGACAGTAACATTTCGACTTTCACCAGTTTTTTGGGAAAGCGTTTGTATGTGCCAGCAACCATCAGCAACCGGCAGTATATCCGTTATCATACCATTATCAGAGACCACGCGGCATCCCGGCAAGCCGGCAAACAGACCGGGGACAATCTTATTCTTATCCATGGTCGGAGCAATAAAAACTGCCTGGACATCTGCCAGCAGAGCTACGGCAAAATCATGGTTATCAAAAGGCGGCAATGCCCGGTTAATTTTAAGTTTGTCGGTAAGCTCGGCATCAAAGAGGGTCAGTCCTTCAATGGTCATTAGATTGCAATTCAAACTGTTATCACCAATTGTTGTGATACCAATCAGAGAACTGCCCTGCCCATTTGCCATGGCAAACTCTATTGCGTGGACAAACTGCCATTTTCCGGCAGGATATACCTGTAAGCAATTGCTTTTAAGTTCTTCTATCTCCAGATCGGTAATGTAAATATGGGGAACGAATTTTGCCGGTGATGACTGATGATTAACTGATGCACATGAGGGGGAAAAAACCATTAACGCTAGGATAAAGAAGATATATATCGGCTCCGTAAAAGATTTTTTTTTGCAGCAATTAGCTGGTTGCAAGCCGTTAACTTCTTTTCTCATGGCTGGGTAAACAGACCTTCACCCTGGGGATTATTTAAAATCTGGTTTGCAAAGAGTAAAAGAGTAAAAGAGTAAAGGATTGCTCATTGCCCTCATAGATAGTTACAGAGTCAAGAAGTCCGGGCTGCGTGCTTAGTTTAAGAACTATTGAGCTGATAAACCCCCGCATACCCGCCTGTTTTGGCAGAAGCCGAATGGTATACTCATCAATGACATCAACTGTAAAGACCTCATTCTCAGTGAAATATCCTGCCAGCCAAGCGTTAATTTCGCCAAAAACCACCTCCATCACATCAAGCCGCACAGTCCTGTCTTTCTGCAATTTGCCGTCATGCTCAATGACATGGTTAAAGTCTTTTCCGCCCCCTGTTTATCTCCCATATAGTTTATGATTATATGTCTCTCCGAACCGGCAAGCTCAATGCATATCGCTCTGCCGATTCCCTTACTGCCGCCGGTTATAACTGCTATTTGTTTTTCTTCCACTGTCACTTGCCCTATGGTTTAAAGAGTTGCAGGGTTATCTTGGCAATCAATGTTTTCTCTATATACACTTCGCTTGCAATTTCCCGTAGATTACCAAACTTATGGGTGTTTTCTGATTTTACCAGCAGGATGGTTCCTGTGGTTATATGTTCAATAAAAAATTCTGCTTTTTTAATCCCCACTAACCAGCCGATGTTTTCGGATTCTAGTCCCTGGGTCTGGAACGATCCCAACCATTGCAGACACCAGCAGTCTGGGCGGCAAGTTCAAGAAGAATCAGAGGATGAACCTTACTCCCCTGGCATAGAGGACAGGAATCTGATACAGTTGTCCTGGTTACGGCATGCTCGCGATCAACCTCGATAATTTCACCGACAAGCAGCATCCGTTTACGATGCGGGAACAGAGCTTCAAGGGTTAAATCAGATATTTCCAATTTTTATCCATGGTTATTTTGATAATCACTTAAATGATAAACATTCGGATTGGTGAGAAACCAGTGAAAAACTACGCTTTCTTAAATGTTTG
>CAZEMY010000340.1:0-1858 GCA_964513405.1 uncultured Desulfobulbaceae bacterium | reverse complement strand
CTCATCTTTGCCGCTGCCTCCGGGTCATCCTTTTGGACACTTCGTAAAGCCTGCCAGGCAAGTTTCTCCTGATAACCGAGATTAACAAGGGCTGAAACCGCATCCCCAAGACCACGCCCCTCAGAAACAGCCGCAACCACAGCACCTTTAGAAACATCAGAGTTTAGCCCAAGTTTTGTTATCTTTTCGCCAAGCTCCATGCAGAGTCTCTGGGCTGTTTTTTTACCAACCCCGGAGATTGTCGTCAACCTTCCAAAATCCTTAGCGACAAGGGCCTGGCATAGTTCAGCACCGTTTATCCCCGATAAAACAGATAATGCCAACTTGGGACCGACCCCGGAAACGGTGTTTAAAAGCAGAAAAAGCTCTTTTTCTTCCTCGCTGGCAAAGCCAAAGAGGACAATAGCATCTTCCCGGACATGGGTATGGACATAAAGGGAAATTTCTTCGTTTAACTCCGGCAGCTCTTTTTCGCTCTGCCCGGAAACCATCAGCCCATAGCCGACCCCATTCACATCAAGAATAACAACTCCTTCTTTTTTCTGGATGATATTTCCCCGCAACCTGTATATCATCAGATAACCTCATTTCCACGAGAAGTTAAAGAGAAAGTCATCAAATGATTGGCATGGCAGATGGCAGCCGCCAATCCGTCCGCAGCATCCGCTCCCGGCAGAGCGTCAAGTCCAAGGAGCATTTTTACCATTTCCTGCACCTGCCCCTTTTCAGCATGACCATAGCCCACCACACTCTGTTTAATCTTGCGGGGAGAGTAATCAAACACCTCTATATTTTTCTGACTGGCCGCAACCACGGCGGCTCCCCTCGCCTGCCCAAGCTTTAAAGCCGAACGAACATTATGGGCAACAAACAGATCCTCAATTGCAGCAGCATCAGGGCAATACTTATCTATCACCTCGCCTAAGCCCTCAAAAATCATCGCTAACCGCCGGGGAAAATCCTCTCCTCCCAAGCGGATAGTACCACAGCTAACAAAACCAATTTCGCCGCCCTGGCAGGCAATCACACCATAGCCGGTTATCCGGGAACCCGGATCAATTCCTATTATCCGCATTTACTGCCCATAAGCTTTAGGAAGGGGAATTAAACAACCTGGATATTTTTTAAGACAACGATTCCATCAACTCGTCACTTATATCAAAGTTGGCATGTACCTTCTGAACATCGTCGTTATCTTCGAGGTTTTCAAGGAGTCTCAGTAAGGAGCGGGCAGTTTTTTCTTCCCCGACCTCAATGGTATTTTTAGGGATCATGGATATGGATGCCTCAAGATATGTAATCCCGGCTTTCTCCAATTCTCCCACAACCCCGTTGAAATCTTCCGGTTCGCTCAGAATATGAAAGCTGTTCTCCTCTTCAACAACATCCTCAGCCCCGGCATCAATGGCAATATCCATCAATTTATCCTCATCGACCGCTTCCTTATCAATAATGATGGAACCTTTTTTATCAAACATCCAGCCCACACAACCGGACTCACCAAGGTTACCGCCACTTTTGGCAAAGAAATGGCGGACATCCGCCACAGTACGGTTTTTGTTGTCGGTCATGGTCTCAACCAGCACAGCCACCCCGCCGGGACCGTATCCTTCGTAAAGGATTTCGTCATAAACCGCCCCGTCAACATCACCGGTTCCCTTTTTGATTGCCCGCTCAATATTATCCTTGGGCATGTTTTCAGACTTTGCCGCAATAATAGCACTTCTTAAACGGGGATTACCGTCCGGGTCACCGCCTCCCATTCCTGCAGCAATGGTAATTTCCTTGATGAGCTTGGTAAAGATTTTACCCCGCTTTGCGTCATTGGCCCCTTTTTTCCTCTTGATGGTACTCCACT
>CAZEMY010000339.1:0-1868 GCA_964513405.1 uncultured Desulfobulbaceae bacterium | reverse complement strand
CTATAACTAACAATGTCGACTGGATATTTAAGCCTTTCTTCCAAATCTTGTTTTATTCCAATCAATTCAAATAAGTCCTGTTTTGTTAACTGTACTACAATGTCAATATCACTTTCCTCCCTTATTTTATTCTTGGCAACTGAGCCAAAAACCCCGAGTTTTCTTATATGATATTTATTTGTTTTTTCCTCTTTAAATGATTTCAATGATTGGATAATTTCTTCACGGTCCATTGAGTCTTCCTTTTATTTAATAATCTATAGGAACATCGGAGATAAACGACTGTGATTAACATACCTGCCATATAGACCATATTTCTGCTGGTGCAACGAAATTATTCCTTGAATTATAATTATAATTCCGCTTCTGTCCTCTGTCTTCTGTCCTCTGTCTTCTGGCAAGTGTAGCTGTCCAGAACACCATGAAGCATATCCGGCAGATCATTTGGCTGCCTGGAACTGCGTTGTAATTGCTTCAGGCACTTGTCCAAGGTCAACATTTCTCCGATAAAAATGTGGCGGAGAATCAGGGAGGTCAGACGGGTGATGGTGGTCAGGTTTGAGATTCGTGACTGGAGGTGGTCGTCACGATCAAAAGCGGTTGAAGCAAAAACCTCCACCGGGTTACCGTCAACTTCACTGACCGACAGATACCACTTGTTATTTTCCCTGTCCACAGTCCGGTAGCGTTTGCCGTCCAGAACATCAGGAGGATCTATATCATCAATGGTTGTTGTCAGCCGGGAGCGGGGAATAATAGGTTCGTCATAAAGTTCCAGCCAGATTTTTTTAATCATCTGCGGATCTTTTTCCACCACTGAAACTATCGCCTGGCAGGATGAACATAAGTTGCGATTCTTGCTGGCACGATTTTTTTTTCGTTTATTGCAAAGGTCGCAATGTGTTTTTTTGTTGTCTGTCAAAATATGCTCCTTTAAAAGGCACAAGTTATAACTGATTTTCGTTCTTCATTTTAAAAATTTCTTTTCGCTTTTTGCTGTTTATGGTAGAAACAGAGCGTTATTACCGCCAGTCTCACAAAAAAACAGATAATAGGCAAGAAAAATAATGCACCGCAGGGCTGATAGAAAGTTGGACATGGAGACCAGATTTGCCTTTGCCAAGCGAAAGAACATGGTTAGCGGATCGGCTGGGATCCATTCCTGTATTCTTGTCCTTGACGGTCTTAAGCCAGATTTTAACATAGGTAAAATATTTCGTAGTGCAGATGCATTTTCTGCCCGGGAAATTCACCTTGTCGGTATAGATTTTTTTGATCCCGAACCGGCAAAAGGTTCGGTCCGCTGGGTGCAGTTTTTCCAGCATGAGAACTTTGCCGCCTGTTACAACAGCCTTGACAGAGACAACTATACATTGATAACTCTGGAGCCGGGTCAGGACAGGTCGCTGGGCAGGGAGCCTCTGCCGGAAAAGGTTGCTTTTATCCTTGGTCATGAGGAGTTTGGTCTTAGTTTTGACCGTAACGATTATCCTAAAATTAGTTCGTTATCCATTCCGCAGTGGGGGCATGTGCAGAGCCTTAATGTTTCTGTTGCCGCCTCCATTGTTCTTTATGAATATGCACGGCAGCACGGTGAACCGCTTGACCGGGGTATGGTTCAGGCATCGGTTGAAAATATGACAAGGTAAACGCAAACACAGATGATGGAGTGGCCGTAACGGCATTTACGGATGCGAGAGAAACAGAAACAAGAAAATAAAAACAAAAAACAGAAAAACATGGATTACAAGGACACGCTTAACCTGCCCAAAACGAAATTCAAGATGAAGGCCAATCTATCCCAGAAAGAACCGGCATATCTGCTCCGTTGGGACAGGGAAAAACTTTACCAGAAGCTGGAAAAAGCC
>CAZEMY010000338.1:0-1868 GCA_964513405.1 uncultured Desulfobulbaceae bacterium | reverse complement strand
TTCGGCATTACCATTCTCGAGAAAATATACCTGGATATTTCCCCCACCTCTTGCCACCGGAGTATCAAGTTTGGCAACAAGCTCTCTTATTTGGCGAATATGTGCCTTGGGGGCAAAAACAATCAGGGAGTTACTCCGCTCATAGGGGGTAATCCTGACAATGGAACGGCGAACACCTTTTTGAGCCACCTGCTGAAAAACCTGGCTGACGGACTTGGCAACTGTTGTTGCAGAGGCGTATGTAAGTGGCAGGACAGCAAGTTCTTCACCGATAGATGGCACATCAATTGCCCTGATTATCTCCATAAGCCGATTGATATTTGACAACACATCGGTGATAATCAGCATACCGGAATCGGAATGGGAGATCAGTACGCTGGTTTTTGAGACCAGCGGGGTAAGGATTTTTTTGACCATATCAGGACTGACATGGGTCATCTCAATGATCTGGGTAACAATCTTATCGTTTGGGAAATTAATTTCCTGGTCACGGATGGTGGCAATCGCCCTGAAACGGGCCTGAACCGCTGGAATTATTTTTATAACTGAACCGCTTGGCACCGTGGTAAAACCATGAACCTCAAGAACTGACTCAAAAACCCGATAGGCATCATCAACGGAAATACTGGTGGGAGAAATAACTGTAATCTTACCCCTTACGCTACGATCAACAATGAAGTTTTTCCCGGTAAGTTCACTTATATATTTTATAAAAAGACTGATATCAACATCGTTGAAATCAATAGTCACAAACCGCTGGGAATCACTTGTTTGTCCGACTTCTCTATTCACTTGCGGCGAAGCGGCGTGGACAGTTTGAGCAACTGCAGAAAACAAGATTAAACCAGAGAGCATAAGCATGCTGAATTTCAACAAATAATTATCTGAAAAACCAAAAAAAATCTTTGCCGTTCTTATCTTTATTATCTTCATAATATATCAAAGGGTTATTATTTCAGCGGGGCCATCCTAATCTTCAAAGTCTTCATGGTCATAACCCCGCAACTCTTCATCAAACATCCCTTGTTCAACAGGCTCAACAGGTTCAACAGGTTCGGCACCTTTTTGGCGAAAACTGATTCGCCGCTGTGGAACTGCAACAGGCACAGCAACTGAATCATCCTGATTGTTAACTCTTGCCACAGGAAGCCCTGTCGTTGGTGGTCTTGCTGTAAATGATGTTGCCGGTGTTCGTAAAGCAGGTTTAGATGAAGTTCTGACGGGACTTACTGTACGCTCTTTAATAAGCAGTACTTCCTTTTTGCCATCTACCTCAAGGACAACCTCTCCCCGTTCAATGGCAGTAATCAAAGCACCTTGTATTTCATCCCCTATACTGTATAAATCCTGTCTGCGGTTTTTTTCGTCAACAATAATTGCCCCGGAATCCTGTTTGCTGCCGGTAATAGTTCCCTGGAGAATCAAATTCAATCCGGTTTCTTCTATCTCTTCTTCAGGCTCCCCTACCACAGGCTTTCCATCCAATCCGGCGGCAAAGATATTTCTCATGACAATAATCTTATAATCATTACCATCCTGATCTATGCTCTCGTCCCTGACCACTGCCGGGGAATGATCCGGAGGAGAAGCTCCTAAAGCATCTCCCTCACTTTCCTGCCTGGAAATCACATTGGTATCATCTTCCAGCCTGTCTTCCGAACAGCCATACAAAAAAGCCACTGCTGAAAAGAGAAAGACAAGAACAAGCAGTAGTTTAATGACAAACCGCATCACTGTCTCCTCACTGTTTCTTCCATGTTTTCTATTAATAATTTATCCAGTTCCGGCATTGCTGCCCCATTTTCACTGTTTCGGTGCAATACAAAAAAGTGACATATTGAGTAAACTGTCATGTGTTGATTTAGCGT
>CAZEMY010000337.1:0-1882 GCA_964513405.1 uncultured Desulfobulbaceae bacterium | reverse complement strand
CGAGTTTTTTGATTGACCTTTTAAAGGAACAGACCCCTTATCTGCCGGAACTTGAGAACTATATAGCCGATGATATTATCCTTGACAGTTTTGATGTGGACCATATCGACATTGTTGCTCTGTTATGGCAGACCGGATACTTGACCTTTGCGGAGAAATTAGAGAAATTTGAGACAGTTTACTATAAGCTGAAAGTACCCAACAGGGAAGTTCAGATTTCTCTAAATAGCTTATTCATTGACTATCTCACCAATCAACGCAGCGAAAAGATGTCTTTTCGTTCAGATTTGTATAACGCTTTGCTTGCCGGCGATGTTGACACCTTTGATAACACTCTTAAAAGTCTTTTCGCCGCCATCCCCTACCATAATTACGCCAACAAAATCATAGAAAAATATGAGGGTTATTACAGCTCTGTGGTCTACGCCTATCTTGCCTCTCTTGGCATTCCCATGATCGCTGAAGATGTGACGAATAAGGGACGGGTTGATTTAAGTATTCATCTGTCTGATAAAATATATATTATTGAGTTCAAGGTTGATCAGAGAGGTAAAGCATTGGAGCAGATATTAAATAAAGGGTATCATGAAAAATATTTAAATAATGCAAAAGAAATATATCTAATTGGGATTAATTTTGATTACACTGAGAAAAATATATCTGATTTTGCCTACGAGCAGCTATCATGAAGGTTTTGCAGGGAAGGGATGACACACTGCCGGCAGTCCGAACTTGACAGATTGCAGGAATTAGCTCGCCTTGATCTCGGGGAGAGGTGTTTTGATATCAAAGCGTTTATCTTCAATAATCCCCTGGAAAGCCCTGTTGGTTCGGGGTGAATAGATAACAGGTCCGGCAAGGTTGAGAGTTATTTCTTTTTCAGGTGATATGGATACTATTGAAAGGACAAAGTATTCGTCATTATCATCTAATTGTAATTTTTTTCTCTCCAGATCACTGATAGCAACATGATAATCAGGGAAAAAACTGGTCGGGTCGGTTACCACAAAGGCAAACTCAGGCTCATCCACGCTCTGTATCCAGAAGAGAGGGCCTTCTTTTTTATTTGGCATGACAATAAATTCGTGGAGATTGTCAAGACCGATCAGCCCTTCCGGGAAATTAATTACCTGGGATGTATCAAACTCCACTTCACCAAAACGGGTTATAATTTTTTTCATTTTTTTACTGTCCTGGTAGCAAGATTTTCACTTAAGGTGTCAAGGTCATCAAGATTCCATTGGCTGGCCTTAACATTTTCTAGTTTGATTCGGTCGTAAACTTCCTGACGATATATTTTTGTCTGTCGGGGAGCATCAATCCCTATGCGGACAGTGCCTCCCTTTATCTCAATAATTTTAATGGATATAGAGTCGCCGATAATAATCCCTTCTTCGACTTTTCTGGTAAGTACCAGCATGAATTTGCTCCGTCACAGATTGCAGGATGATGGTTAAGCCCGGTTATTTTCGGGTAAGTGTTCGAATGCTGCCCCACGAAGTCTACGCTTACCTTTTAGGGGTAAATGTTCGACTATCACCCCATTTTCGTTCTATTCGCCTCACCCGCATATGACTAAATATAGCAGGAGAGGCGAATAGAACAAACCCGGGGCAATATTCAAACATTTAAGAGGTCGTAGTTTTGCACTGATTTCTCACCAACCCGAATATTTACTTTTCGGGAGTACTTTCTTAAGTTATGTTGCCAAGTTGTTTACATAATATCCTGTAGAAGCCGGAAAAGCCAATCTTTATAATGTATTTTTTGATTTTATGTGGATTTTATTTTTTCACGCCAGAGTTCAGATAAAATCAAGGATGGATATCCGGGAAATCTTGCCGGTAATACTAAGAGCCGCCTTAAAGGCTGTTTCCTGTTT
>CAZEMY010000336.1:0-1887 GCA_964513405.1 uncultured Desulfobulbaceae bacterium | reverse complement strand
TGCACCATCAACAACATCAAAGGTTACCCTTTGACCTTCCTGAAGGCTTTTAAAACCCTGAGCCTGAATAGCTGTATGATGAACAAAAACATCTTTGCCACCATCCTGCTCAATAAAACCAAAACCTTTAGAATCATTAAACCACTTAACTGTTCCCTCTGCCATTTTCTTACTCCCTTAATACGAGTTTTATTTCTAAAACCATTGTTATAAAAAACCGGATTTCATCTAATTAAAACCCGGCGTGCAGCCACAAATACATGACTGCGGTTCATCACTTCGCAGCACCTGTCTGCTTCCGTGTTCTTCCTTTTCCTTTCCAGGAACTACGCTTTCGAGACGAAGTACCTGGTTTTTTTCCCTGTCTAACCCCTGCTGGCCCTGAGCGACGACTTGGTGATTTCATGGGTTTTTCCACCCCATAATCAAAATCCTCGATGGTTTCCCTGCGAATTTTCTGACCAAGTTTTCTCTCAACAACCTGAATAATTCTGCCATCATCAATGGTTGCAAAAGTGAAGGCTTCGCCTCTCTTTTCTGCTCTGCCGGTTCTGCCGGTACGGTGGGTATATGCCTCAACCGTATCGGGGACATCATAGTTGACCACATGGGATATACGGGAAACATCAATCCCACGGGCAGCAATATCCGTAGCGACAAGTATATTGAATTTGCCAGACCTGAAACCATCCATGGAAATCTGCCTCTGCTTCTGAGACATATTACCTTCCAGAGAAGTAACCCTGAACCCGGAACCATGCAACTGTTTGGCAAGATTTTTTGCCTTGTGCTTGGTGCGGGTAAAGACCAGAGTTGTTTCCATGTTCTTACTGGTTAACAAATTCTTCAGTAACGCTGTTTTGCGTACCTGACTTACCCTGAAAACAACATGGGAGATCGTTGCCGCAGGTTTTTCATGATCCACCTGAACAACAACCTGGTCATCAAGAATCTCCTCAACAAAGCTTCTTATCTCTGCCGGCATGGTTGCTGAAAAAACCATGGATTGCCTGTCTCTGGGAATCCTTTTCATTATTCTGCGAATATCAGGGAGAAACCCCTTGTCAAACATCTGATCGGCTTCATCAAGAATCAAAGTCTCAACACCGGACAGGTTTACTGTGCCGCTATCAAGATGATCTAATAAACGCCCAGGACAAGCCACCACCAATTCAACTCCACGGGATAGCTTCTTAATTTGAGAAAACTTTGGTACACCTCCGTAGATCGTGCAACTGCGAAGACCGGTTTTTCCGGCCATCTGAACGATATTCCCGTGAACCTGCTCAGCAAGTTCTCTGGTCGGAGTTAGAATCAAAGCCCTGACTCTCTTTCTTTTACCATCTGTCAATCTCTGCAGAGTGGGCAACACAAAAGCGGCTGTTTTCCCTGTACCCGTCTGGGCAAGACCGAGAAGATCACGCCCCTCAAGAAGATGGGGAATAGCCTGCTGTTGAATTAAAGTTGGTTCTTTGTAACCACAATCTTTAATGGCGGCGACAATGGCCGGATGAAAATGAAAATTACTAAACTGCATATAACCCCTTAAAAGTGACTCTATAATATAGAGCCTTGTTAACCTTTCCCCTTGTTTATTTATCCCGTAAGAAAAGATACAGGAAAAGGATATTTTTGTAACTTATGATTTTTTACAAGGAAAGAACTGATTAACAACAATGTTAAACTTTTTACCAACCGACCTCTCACCATTACAGACAAACGCCGACGCTTAAACTCTTTCCCATCCAGATCTTACATGGCGTTATACCCTTAACCACGGGACGCCAATCAGCAAAACCAAATTATTTGGATTCTCCAATGAAATGATAAGTGATGAGCTTTGCACTGACCACATTACCGTAGCCAATATACATATAGGAAAGCTCT
>CAZEMY010000335.1:0-1889 GCA_964513405.1 uncultured Desulfobulbaceae bacterium | reverse complement strand
ACCTGATTTATGACTTTTGATATTTCCGTTATCTCTGCAACTGAACTTTTGCTGGCACTCTGAATCCTGGCAATAGTCTCTCTGATCTCTGCTGTAGCTGTTGATGTCTGTTTGGCGAGATCCTTGATTTCATTGGCGACAACGGCAAATCCTTTGCCCGCTTCTCCAGCTCGTGCAGCTTCAATTGTTGCATTGAGTGCGAGAAGATTTGTCTGCTCGGATATTTCTGTTATGGTTTCCGTTACCTTTCCTATTTCCTGAGCTGCCCGGCCAAGTTCTTTAATTTGCTTAGAGGCGGTTTGAGATTGGTTCACGGCCAGAGCTGTGGTGGTGCGGGCTTTTTCGGAGTTTGTTGAGATTTCTGTGATGGTGGCGGACATTTCCTCTGTAGCTGATGCAACCATATTTACATTTACTGATGCCTGCTCAGAAGCTGCGGCAACAGAATTCATGTTTGTACTCATCTCTTCAGCTGCGGCTGCAACCCCATTTGCCTTGTCGGTTGTCTGTTCAGAATTGGTTGACAGTTGACCTGCAATTTTTGAGAGTTCTTTTGAGGCAGTAGATAATATTTGCACACCTGAAAAAATATTCTGAAACATTGTCCGTAAATTCACAGTCATTTCATTTAAGGCGGCGGCAAGATCTCCTATCTCAGCTTTTTGGTTGATATCCAGTTGCTTTGTCAGGTCTCCTGATGCAATTGTTTTGGCAAAACCGACTCCCATGATTAGGGGGCTGGTTATTCTGCCGGAAACAAGCAGGGCAAGCATAATAATAAAACTAAGTGTAACAAGTGTTATTATTATAATACTGTGAATCAAATCACTAACAGGTTGTTTGATCTCTGCCTTTTTTATTTTTGCTATAAGAGCCCAGGTAGTATCGCCAAACTTTATGGGGGAATATGCTGCAAGGAACTTATCTCCATTGTGATTAGTAACATACCTGATGCCGGTATTACCTGCCAGAGCTTCTCTGGTCGTAGGATTGTCGACTCCATTGTCGGTAACATTACCGGAGAAAGAAGCTTGAACCGAATGGGTTTGCGGATGAAGTTGTGAATCAGAACGCATTAATTTGTCCTGTCCCACCAAGTATACTTCGCCGGTTTCTCCCATGCCTCCCGCTGCTGTACTACTTCGTTTATCCCATCAAGAGAAATTTGCAGGGCAGCAACCGCGATAAGGTCACCATTAATGTCTTTTACAGGATAACCAATAAAAGAGGCAGGTTCATTATTGCTTGGTGCGTATGGTGAAAAATCCTGAAAAATAATTGTCTGTTTATCTACGACACGGTGCCAGAGTTTTGCCAGACCACTGTCTTTATATGGTTCATGCTGGAGGTTTGTGCCAAGATCAGCCTCTTTTGCAACCGTGTACATTACATTTCCGTACTCAGCACAGATTATAAAAACATCATAAAACCCATATTCATGCACATAGTTGGGTAGCTTACCGGCTTCTTCTTCCCAGATTTGTGCATATTCCGGCGTGGAAACATCAAAAGCAATGTTTTCCCGAATATCGTTTTTATCATAATTTACAAATATGTTGTCCTGGTGATACCTCTGGAGCTTAGAGTGCATCCAGCTTATATCTGATTCCTGGATCATGGATTCAAGCCGTTGAACGGAAAGGACAAAATAGTTTTCAACCTGTTTTTGTTGTATGGATCGAATAGCTTCAAGCTGATTTGTGGAACTTTGTAAAAGAGCATCAGTTGCCTGTTTGGCTGACCACCAGCCGACAATCAGGGAAGGGATTAACCCTGCCAAAAGAAATAGGACTATCAGTTTTGGTTTCATTTTAATATCTTTCATTCGCAACATTTTTTTATCTTCTTGGGTTTATTCCTGTTATCTCTTTGCGTTTATCCTGTTGGCA
>CAZEMY010000334.1:0-1889 GCA_964513405.1 uncultured Desulfobulbaceae bacterium | reverse complement strand
ATACGACCTAACTCGCCAGGCAAAGTGTAAATGTTATTTCGTAACGACTCCTAAGATAACATCCTGACAGAATTCTCTGTCAGGATGTTATCTGTTATGTCATTTATCCCCTGACTCACGAATCCTTATCTTTCCTTTGGGCATTTTCGTAAAGAGCAACAAAGTTGATCGGCTCCATCAGAAAAGGCATAAAACCACCATCCACAGAAAGCTGGCTGGTAATCTGTCTTGTGAAGGGGAAGAGCATGAGCGGGCAATCGACAGCAAGAACCTTGTTAATATGTTCCGCAGGGATGTTTTTCATCAGAAAGACAGCCGCATGTTCTACCTCAGCCACAAACATAACTTTGTCTTCTGTCTTTTGATCCATGACCTTGGCGGTGATACCAATGGTCACTTCCCAGTGATCGTCATCAATCTTTTTATTGCCAAGCTGGAGATTAAAATCTACCTTAGGACCTTGACCCTGGCTCAGGAAAACGCCTGGGGCATTTGGGTTTTCAAAAGATAAGTCTTTTATGTACATTTTCTGCATTCTAAATACCGGCAGCTCTTCGGTTTTTGCCTGTTCATCACTCATTTGCTTTCCTTTATGCTTTTGGGAGGTTCCTGTAAACATCTTTCCTGTGGCCAATTTTTACAACTAAAATAACTAATCTATCTTCATATATCTCATATATTATTCGGTAATTGCCAAATCTAATTTTATGAAAGGAATTATTTCCTTTCATCCTGGTCGTATGAGGATTCGGGAGTTTGTCGCCAAGTTCATCAATTGTCTTTTTAATTTTTATTAAGTCTCGCGTGGAAAAGCGTTTCAGGGTTTTCAAAACAGCAGGACGAAACTCAATAGAATATTGCATGGGTTAGATCCCGAGCTGACTCCACATTTTTTGGGCAGAAATATTGTTACCAGGATCGGCAAGTGCTTTATTTGCATCTTCAATATCGATATAATCCTCAATTTGTTGTAGCAAGCCAAGCTCTTCCATGGAAATCAAAGCAGCAATTTCCTGTCCGCGTCTTGTCAAAACAATGGACTCTTTTCCATAAGCAACCTTATTAACAAGATTAGCAAATTTTTTTCTGGCATCAGTTGTAGAAATTGTTGTGGCCATTTTTGTCTCCTTTTATTTTATGTACCGAAAGTACAATATGTACTAACTGATGTCAATCAAGAGAATCGAGTGCAACAAAAACCGCAATAGTACCCTGTCCATAAGTTTTGACTGGTTTTCTGGCAATTAAAAGTTTTTTTTTAATATCGAATGTCGAACAGGTAAGTGCAGACTCCGATGAATTTTCTATAACCAAGTTTGTGGTAATTAGTGCCTTGGTAAAGAAGTCTGAAATCTCCGTTTGCGTTTTTTGGTACACGGAGCGTAACACCCATTCTGTTTCCAGCAATATGGTACGAGAAATAAATACTTGCTGAGTTTCAAGTAACCGTTCAGCTGTCTCTGCCTGATCATGGTCATGATTAACTACAAGTCGCACCAGCAGGTTAGTATCAAATGCTATCATTAGCATACTCAACAGGTTTACAAAGTTGTTCTGTTGGAATGGGACTGCCCATATGCTGTAAACAACCACGCAAAGATTTAGCAGAAATTTTATTTTTGATCGTTTTGGGTTTAAGTATAATACCTGATTCTGTTATGCTAAGTGTAAGCTCCATACCATTACTCCAATGAAGTGAATAAAATACATTCCTTGGAATTTTTACTTGTCCTCCTTTAGATATTTTAACTGTAGTGGTCATCATGTCAGTGTCCTCAAATTCAAAAAAGTTTCTTACGACTTAGCGGTAGTCTAAGGACAGACCCTTTGTTCGTAAGAGGCATAGTCGTTTGCAGACAATCCAAATTATCGCAACTCTACAATCGGAC
>CAZEMY010000333.1:0-1899 GCA_964513405.1 uncultured Desulfobulbaceae bacterium | reverse complement strand
TGGTTGCCGAAGGAGCCATGGCAAGGAATGGCCAGGTTATGAGCCGTGGCGAGGGTGAGCCGGGAAGAGACGAAAAAATACTTGGCGGGATTGGCAACTGGGTGGCGGGCGAAATTAGTAAACGACTTGATAAAGATGTCCGCTCTATTGTTCTTGGACATTTGCAGAGGGGCGGTTCTCCCACGACTTTTGACCGGCTGCTGGCTCTACGGTTTGGTGGGGCGGCAATCCGGCTGGCAGAAGCGGAAAAGTTTGACCATATGGTAGCTTGGACACCGCCGGTTATGTCGGCGGTACCACTTGAGGACGCTATTCGTTCCCGCAAAAAAGTAGATTTGACAAGCGATAAAATGCTGACTGCCCGTGATATTGGTATATGTTTTGGTGATGAGTAGTAAGGTTGGAAGGTAATGAGTACTGCCATAGAACTGGAGGAAATGTACAACCGGTTGTTTGCAAGGTTTGGCAGCCAGGGCTGGTGGCCGGGGGACAACCCTTTTGAAATCATGGTTGGAGCGATTTTAACCCAGAATACCAACTGGAAAAATGTTGAAAAAGCCATTGATAATTTGAAGAGGGCAGGGGTTCTTTCGCTGGATATTCTTTTGGGGCTGCCGGAACCACTGCTGGCAGAGTATATCCGCCCGGCCGGTTATTATAATATCAAGGCCGGTCGCTTGAAGAATCTTTTTGCCATGCTTGAACATGAATGGGACTGTGACCTAGAGAGTTTTCTGGCTCAGTCCCGGGATTCGTTACGGGAACAGTTGCTGTCTGTGAAGGGAATCGGCCCGGAAACCGCTGATTCGATGATCCTCTATGCAGCGGAGCAACCTGTTTTTGTGGTTGATGCCTATACCCACCGCATCCTGACCAGACATGATATCATTGATGACAGCTATGATTATTACGCTATTCAAGAGTTGTTTATGGATAATATGGAAGAAAAAGTTGTTCTCTACAATGAGTACCATGCCCTGATCGTCAGAGTGGGTAAGGAATTTTGTAAAAAATCAAAGCCTGCTTGTCATGATTGCCCCCTGTCAGGGTTAAACGGTATTTTTACCTGTCCTGTGGCTTGAGGCTGCGACTGTGCCAGAGAAATTTTCGGCATATACCCCGGACAATACTGGCATCTTTTTTGCTGAGGCGTATTTTGCCCAGAAATTGACGAATGTTACGCATCCAGTAGGTTTGATTGTTATCGTCAAGAAAAGTTAGCTCTGATAAAGCCTCCGCAATATGGTCGTACATGCCTTCGGTGTCAAATGAGTTGGCATACGATATTGTTTTAAAGGGTTTTTTTGCTTTTACAGCCGGTATGGCGGCATATAGCTCATAACAGTGAATAGCAATAGCTTGGGCCAGATTAAGGGACGAAAAATCAGCGGTGGGAATTGTGGATGCAAACTGGCATAAATCCATATCCTCATTGCCCAGACCACTGTTTTCAGGGCCGAACATAAGAGCGATACGATTTTCAGCTACGGCGGCAAGGGGGCTGATTTCTTCCATGACCGCTCTTGGTGTCTGGCAGCGCAATCGTTGTCGTCCTTCCTTTGCGGTGGTGGCAACAATAAAATTAAATGGTTCCGCCGCTTCTTTTGTGGTGGCAACCAGACGCATTTCCCTGATAATATGGGCGGCCTTATGGGTTGCCATTTTCAACATTCTTTCCTGGTCAGGAACCCTGTTGCTGACCACTGTGATACCGCTTAGACCAAAGTTACAGGCAATACGGGCACTGGCACCTATGTTTTCAGGGTAGTTTGGGGAGACTAGGATAAGTCCGACATTATCCATGCGTACAGGTGTTGATTCCGCTAATTCTGTTTGCAATGATTCTTCCTTTATTGGACAGTTGCAGTCTGTATATCAGAAGCCAGAGGCCAGAGGCCA
>CAZEMY010000332.1:0-1905 GCA_964513405.1 uncultured Desulfobulbaceae bacterium | reverse complement strand
CAGATACCCTGCTTGAATCAGAACTGTTCGGTCATGAAAAAGGCTCTTTTACCGATGCGATTTCCATGCGCAAAGGTCGTTTTGAACTTGCCGACAGCGGCACTCTTTTTCTTGATGAAATCGGGGAAATGCCCACCCACCTCCAGGCAAAACTATTGCGGATACTTCAGGAAAAATCCTTTGAACGGGTTGGCGGCAACACCACCCTGACCATTGATGTCCGTATTCTCACCGCCACCAACAAAGATCTTAAAGATGAAGTGGATAAAAAACACTTCAGGGAAGATTTGTATTACCGGCTTAATGTCATCCATATCCACCTGCCACCACTCAGAGAGAGGGTGGAAGATATTCCAGCCCTGGTCACATGTTTCATTAAGAAAAATGCAATAAGACTTGACAAGGAACAAATTGCTATTTCACCGGAGGCGTTACGGCTACTGGTCAGCCTGCCCTGGGAAGGCAATATAAGAGAGCTGGAAAACACCATCGAACGGGCTGCCATTCTCTGTAGTAACGATCACATTGAGACAGAAGATGTTCAGCCGGATTCCATTGATCTGTCGCCCCAGGAGTGGAGCAGCAACCTGGATCTGACCCAGTTCATCCCGGAAGGTTTAATTTTATCAGAAGTATTAAACGGGATAGAGGAGAAGCTTGTCCGCCAGGCCCTGGAAAATGCCGGCAATGTCCAGGCACGGGCAGCCGAGTACCTTGGTATCACCAAGAGTCTGCTCCAGTATAAGATGAAGAAATATAAACTGCAGCGGAAGAAAAAGTCTTAAAGGTTCCTGCCCGTTAAGCTGATTAAAATGCAAACATGAATATCACTAAGAAGCCAGGGAAAATTTTATCTCTTCTTGATATTGCCCTGTTCACCCTGCTGGCTGGAGGTGTGATCTGGCTGCTTGTGTACAGCAGTGGTCGTATAGGATATAACTGGCAATGGTTCAGGGTTCCGAAATATCTATTTACCTTTGAAGATGGCATCTTTGTCTCGGGTCCTTTGCTTGATGGTTTAGTGATTACCCTTGAAATCACAGGATACAGCCTGATATTTGCCACGCTTATAGGTTTGCTCACGGCTCTGTTGCGTTTATCCGGCTCCATGGTGGGCCGCTTTATTGCCAGATCCTACCTTGAGCTTATCCGTAACACCCCCCTGCTTGTCCAGATATTTTTTCTTTACTTTGTTCTCGCTCCAATCTTTGAGATAGAACGATTCACAGCCGCAGTTTTAGCCTTGAGTCTGTTTGAGGGAGCCTATCTCTCTGAAATTTTCCGGGCAGGGATTGTCTCCATTAAGCGAGGCCAGTGGGAGGCGGCCGACAGCCTTGGTCTGTCAACTTTTGCCACCTACCGTTTTATCATTCTTCCCCAGGCCTTTAAAAGGGTTCTGCCGCCATTTACCGGGCAAATGATTTCACTGATAAAGGATTCTGCCCTGGTCAGTACCATTGCCGTATACGACCTGACCATGCAGGGAAGAGTGATAATCGCTGAGACCTTTCTCACTTTTGAGATATGGTTCACCGTGGCTGCCATTTACCTGATTATTACCTTAAGCCTCTCCATAGCTGTTAATGTATTGGAAAAGCATTACGGTCATGGAATTAAACATACATAACCATATATAAAATAAGATCTGGTCCGGGGTTGGAAATGTCATGTTGTTTCCAACCGAGCCATTACGGCAGGACTACAACCAACTGGATATTCGACATAAGAGGGTAGATGAGTAGGTCGGATTAGCGTAAAACAAGAATGAAGATAGAAAACAGGATAAACTAAAAATAACCGAAAAATACCAATGCCGCCAGATATGAGCGTAATCCGACAACACGGTACCCGTCGGATTACGCTTATACCTTGCCATTATATATTTTTTGTTTTGATTGTAGTCTT
>CAZEMY010000331.1:0-1924 GCA_964513405.1 uncultured Desulfobulbaceae bacterium | reverse complement strand
AGAGCGTGGGAACGAGAACAGACCGCATATTTATATTATGAAAATAAATACCACTTGGGCAGAAAAAATATTTTCCAAGATGAGTGAGATAGTGTATTCTCCAAAACTATAAAATAGTATTCTAACTTTATGACCTTTGCACAGACAAACTAAAGTGGGGTCTTATTCCCCCTTTCACTGTAAGGAAAACACAGCCTAACAGGAATTTCAAGGAGCATTTTACTTATGGATATATTTATAAAAACACATTTTTCCGGCGGTCATCACCTTCGCGACTATCCCGGTAACTGCGAACGACCCCATGGTCATAACTGGAAGGTTAAGGTAACTGTCCGGGCATCCGGACTTGATCACCTCGGCATGGGGATTGACTTCAAGCAACTTAAAAAACAGGTTAATCTTGTCATAGATGCCCTGGATCATAACGATCTCAATCAGCACCCTGCTTTTCAAGATAAAAATCCATCATCTGAACATATTTCCATTTATATTTTCAATGAATTAAAAGAATCTTTGCAAAACGACAGATACTGCCTTCATGCCGTAGAGGTCAGGGAAACTGACACCAGCGGAGTGATTTATCTTGGCGACTGATCCCCTCCATGTCTGCGAACTGTTCTATTCAATTCAAGGAGAGTCAACCTGGGTTGGAATACCCTGTGCCTTTATAAGATTATCCGGCTGTAATCTTCGCTGCTGGTACTGCGACACCAAGCACACCTGGTCTGAAGGGGTTCAGAAAATTTCTGTTGCTGATATACTTATCTGGGTTGACCAGTATCCAGGCGTTATGGTGGAAATAACCGGGGGGGAACCTCTTCTTCAGGATAATACCCACACTTTAACCGGAGAACTTATTGCCAAGGGTCATAAAGTTCTCATCGAAACAAACGGGACTGTCACCTTGGAGTTTGTTCACCCCGATGCCTCGGTAATCATGGATATCAAATGTCCTGAATCCGGGATGACAGAGCATACCCGCTGGCATAACCTGGGACAACTGGCAAAACGCAAAGAACAGGGCAGCCGGGACGAAATAAAATTTGTTCTCAGCTCCGAGGCCGACTTCCACTGGGCCATGGACAAGGTATTGAAGCATAATATATGCGAACTGGTTCCAGTCCTCTTCTCACCGGTGACAAACCTGTTGGCCCCTGAAAAACTGGCTCACCTTATATTATCTCACAGGTTGCCGGTTCGTTTACAACTGCAACTCCACACCCTGCTCTGGCCGGATCAGACCAGAGGAGTATAACTCAAACATTTACAATACACTTAACATAGCAAGGTAAAAAAATGGAAGATATCAATGAGTTACATGTCGGAATCATAGGGCTTGGTTATGTGGGCCTGCCCCTTGCAGTTGAATTCAGCAAAAAAATACGCACCACCGGCTTTGACTTAAAAGAACAAAGAATCAGCGAGTTAGCAAAAGGAGTTGATGTTACCCGTGAGGTTAGCAGCGATGAACTTGCAAAGGCTGACAGGCTGACCTTTACCAGCAAAATCGAAGATATGTCCGACTGTAATATCTATATAATTGCTGTGGGCACCCCCATTGATGCTCACAAGAGACCGGATTTACGCCCTTTGGAGGGTGCATCCCGGACAGTTGCTCAGGTTCTAAAAAAAGATGATATAGTTATTTACGAGTCCACGGTCTACCCCGGTGCCACCGAGGAGGAATGTATTCCCATCCTTGAGAAAGTCTCCGGTCTCAGATTTAACGAGGATTTTTTTGCCGGTTACAGCCCGGAAAGAATCAACCCCGGTGATCATGAACATCGCCTGCCCACCATCGTCAAGGTTACCTCCGGCTCCACCCCGGAAATTGCCGAGTTTGTCGATAACCTTTACAAAACTATCATCACCGCCGGAACCTTCAAGGCCAGCAGTATCAAGGTTGCCGAGGCCGCCAAGGTCA
>CAZEMY010000330.1:0-1927 GCA_964513405.1 uncultured Desulfobulbaceae bacterium | reverse complement strand
TGCCAAGGGGATCACCATCATAAATATCAAAACCACAGGAAACAAGGATCAGTTCTGGCTGGTAAAGGTTGGCTATGGGGACAAACAGTTCATTGAAAATTCTGCCAAACTCCAGGTCTCCCTGCCCACCGCTCAAGGGAACATTAACCGTGTATCCTTCACCATCTCCCCGCCCTGTTTCAGAAATGGAACCTGTGCCGGGATAATATGGATACTGATGGGTTGAGCAGAACAACACTTTATCTGTACTTTCAAAACTATGCTGGCTACCGTTTCCATGATGGATGTCCCAGTCTACAATCATTATCCTTTTCATCCCCAGATTATCCATAGCCCACCTCGCTGCAACCGCCACATTATTAAAAAGGCAGAACCCCATGGAATTGTTATGTTCAGCATGATGACCGGGAGGACGAACCGGACAGAAACAGTTATCTATCTCTCCACTATCAAGAAGACGGATTCCATCAATCAAGGCCCCGACCGCGAGACAGGCAGAGGCAAATGAGTCGGCAGATGTCGCAGTATCAGCATCAAGGAAGCCATGGAGTTTTCCGGCAGTGGCAGCAACTTTTCTGACCAGCCCGGGTGAGTGATTAAGCTCTATAACATCTTGAGCAGCAGGGTCAAACTGAGGATAAACAAGATTTACTTCCGGTGATAAATCATCAAGGGCATCATATATAACCTGTAATCGTGCCGCTGATTCAGGGTGACCACTTCCAGGATCGTGGCAAAGAAAAATATCGTCTCTGTATATGGCTGTTCTTCTCATATATCCCCCCTGTTGCAATAGTATGTTTCTTTTTCGGTTATTACAATATCCATCAACTGGTCATGGGGCTGTAAATCCAAACGGTCAACCATCTGTATATGGAAGGCAAGTCCTATCCTGATGGCTTTGGGAGCATCATTTTTCAAAAACCTGTCATAATAACCACCACCATATCCCATCCGCCCACCACGATAATCAAACACAGATCCGGGAATAATCACAGCCTTAATTAAAGACGGGTCAATACATTTATACTTATAATTTTTTGTTGATAAAACCGGTTCAGGAATTCCACAGTACCCGGGATGCAAGTCCTTTTCCGGGTCTGTTAAATTGACAGCAAGCAGGTTTTTTTCCTTTACCATTGTTAATGGAACAGTAACTTTTTTGCCCTTTTTCAGGATCATATTAATAAAAGGCATGGTCAACACTTCAGTTCTGAAACTTACATATATAAAAATAGGATCAGATTTTTCTATTTCGGTAAGTCCGGCAAGTGAAAATAAAATTTTTTCTGATTTTATTTTTATCTCTTCCCGAGAAAGACGACCCCGCTTAGATAATATTTTTTCCCTCATATAATAAGTACCTTTAGCAAAATAAAAAAAGCGGTACCCGTTTTTAACGAATACCGCTTTTTTACAAAATATATTTTTTTAAATAATCACATGGGAACAATTAACTTGTTGCTGTCTTCATTCCATGTAACCACAACATACCAGACAGCCATGGCTCCACATATAAGAAGAAGGGTTGGACCATATCCCATAACATCTGGAAGATAGACATATCTACCAAGAACACCGTCTGCTTCAAACTCCATATACTTAAACCAGGTTCCCATCAATGAGGCTGTTATGGCAAAAAACGGCAACACAACCCATAGTTTTACCTGCCCTTCCCCTACCCGCCAAAGAGTTCCTGTTCCGCAACCACCAGCAAACATGGCTCCAAGACCAAAGAGAAAACCACCAACAACTCCGCCCCAGCCAAAGGTACCGCGAACATACCAGGCTGGATCGAGAATAGCTTCACCATCACGCATTTCTATGCCATATTTCAATACGGCAGCACCGACGGCAACAATGGCAATGGATAGAGCCACTGATTTTGCCATGGTCGTGTCACCTGTCATATGCGGTTCACGAAATC
>CAZEMY010000329.1:0-1937 GCA_964513405.1 uncultured Desulfobulbaceae bacterium | reverse complement strand
AGTGTTATTTTTATTTTTGTCTTTGTTTTTTTGATTTCCAAGCCGATTCAGCAGATAGATAAGGGGATTGAAAGTCTTGGTGATGGTGATTTTGCTACCCCCATTGAGGTTTCCGGTCCCCGTGATCTGGAAGGATTAGGCGAGAGGCTGGACTGGCTGCGGCGGCGGCTGGCTGAGTTGGATCGGGAAAAAATTAAAATGATTGCTCATATTTCCCATGAACTCAAGACTCCTCTCTCCTCTATTAAGGAAGGCGTTGGTCTTTTGAGGGATGAGCTGGTCGGGTCAATGAGTTTTAAGCAGAAGGAGGTCGTCGCTATTCTCGATAAAAACAGCGACAAACTTCATATGCTTATTCAGAATATACTTGATTTTAATATGTCTCAGGCGCGAAAAATTCCCGTGAAACAAGAGGAGTTGCGTATTGATGAGATTATTAAAAAGGTGGTGGCAGATCATCGTAACAGTATGTTGGCAAGAAAAATATCAATGGATATTAAATTGGAACAACTCATAGTAAGAGGGGACAGGGAACAGTTGAAAACAGTGTTTGATAATTTGCTCTCCAATGCAGTAAAGTTTACTCCGGATGGAGGGGAGATAAAAGCGCGGTTAGTTGAGGATGAAGAAAAAGTCGTCTTTCAGATTGATGACAGCGGGGCCGGAGTTGACAAAGAAGATAGAGCCCGTATCTTCTCTCCGTTTTTTCAAGGGAAAGAGGCAAAAAAAGCAATTGTCAAAGGTTCTGGTCTCGGTCTTGCAATTGTTAGGGAATATGTGCAGAATCATGGAGGAAGTATTCGTTTGCTCCCCAGTAAAAAAGGGGCAAGTTTTTCCGTATTTCTGCCAAGTTAACAGTGGGTGTATTTATGAAGTATATTTATGTGTTGTTGGCAGGTGTGTTTTTCCTCAGTGGCTGTGTCGGTATGGAGAGACGGGTTGTGGGTGTCGATGGACTCCCGGAGCCTACGGTTATTTTTAATCAGACAGATTCCGGTTTTATTCTTTCATGCCTTTATGAGCTTGGTTCTGTTCGCAGCGAGGAGTTTGATGAATGGTTTGCTGAATCTGAAGAGCAGCTCGTTAATTTCAGTGATGAGGATAAGTTGCGTTTTATATGTTTAAGCCTGCACCTTGAAGCCAACTATGAGCAGTTTCAAAAGGGGCTTATCCTGCTTGAAGCGTACACCCTGGAAGAAACCCGGGATCGGCAAGCTATGTCAGGGTTGCTTGATCTTGTAAATCGTCTTGATGAGGGTAAAGTCAGCCGCTGGAGCATGCGTAAAAAACTGCTTAATGAGAAAGAGGGATTAAAGAAAGAAATGGAGACCCTGAAGGGGGATCTTAAGCATGGCGAGGTAAAGATTAAAGAGCTGCAGAACCAGATCGAGCAGCTTAAAAATATCGAAAATATAATGAAGAGCAGGGAGCACAGTTTATGAAAGACACAGGCTATAGAGTGCTGTTGGTTGACGACGAGGAGGATTTGCTTAAACTGTGGCGGGTGCGCCTTGAGAGCGGTGGCTATGAAGTTATTACTGCCCTCAGCGGTGAGGAGGCACTAACAAGGTTTTCCGTATCCCAGCCCCATGTGGTGCTGACAGATTTGCGGATGCCTGGGATTGACGGGCTGGCTTTGTTTGAGGCTATCCGCGAACTTAATAAAGGTGTTCCTGTTATTATTATCACTGCTCACGGCTCTATTGCCGAGGCAGTGGAAGCTACCAGGCATGGTGTGTTTTCTTTTCTCACCAAGCCACTTGATGGTAAGGATCTGCTGGAAGAGGTTGGCAAGGCTCTGCAGTTCAGCACAGGCGGTGATCACTCCTCGGCTGAGCGGGTTGAACAGTGGCGGCGGGATATTATTTCCAAGAGTGCCAGCATGGAAGAGCTTCTCTCCAGGGCAAAACTGGTGGGTGAGACTGATACTACTGTGT
>CAZEMY010000328.1:0-1938 GCA_964513405.1 uncultured Desulfobulbaceae bacterium | reverse complement strand
AGCGAGGAGGGCCGTATCCTTTTCGGGTAATAATATTAATTACCCCGCCAATGGCATCAGAACCATAAAGGGTACTCTGGGGACCCCTGACAATCTCAATCCGCTCAATATTGTCCACGGTGAGATTTGTAAAGTTAAACATACCGAGAGCAGGGCTGTTTACCTCTACCCCATCCACCAGCACCAGTGTATGCCCAGAGTTAGCACCTCTTAAAAAAACCGAGGTGGTTGCCCCGGGACCTCCGCTCTGAACCACATCCAATCCCGGCTGCCCCCGCAACACCTCAAGCACTGTGATTTTCCCTTTACTGGCAATCTCTTCGGCATCAATTACTGTGACAGAACTTGAAGTCTCTTTAAGAGGTCTTTCAACCCTGGCAGCGGTTACAACCACTTCTTCAAGTTCAAAGACATGGGTCTGGTCTTCTCCTCTCTCTTCTCCCTGTCCCGCCCCTGGTAAAAAAAGAAATACAAGAAACGCAAAAACTGTAACTCCACTTAACCATCTTTTCATTTTTCATCTCCTTTGCTTGTGAAAAACTACCAATAATCACCGGCTCGGAGACAAAAAAAATCCCCGAACCAATAAATAAAATTTATCGGCTCGGGGATCCCTGATTTTTCCACGAACTATTAATCACCACTGCCCCTTGTCCACGAGAGCTGGTGTTTATTTTTTTTCAGACAGGTCTTCTGACTCTCCTGCCCTTTCAACGGCCTTCCCGTTTCATAAAAGAAACAGTGGCACACGATGGTTGAAAGAGTTCCCCGACCGAAAAATAAAGGCAGAGGCAGGATTACAGCGGCGGGCCCGCTCCGGATTCACACCGGATTCCCTATTAAGCTCAGGTTATGAGCATCTGAAAATAAATTTGAGCCAAAATCCTATCACAAAACAAAAGGAAAATCTACACAATAATGATAATATAAATCGTAAACAAAACTTGTTCGTACGCCAAAGGCAAGACACTACAGAGTAACCTATAATCCATAACCTATAACTTTACCTTGCAAACAATCACCCCTTAAAGTTAAATATCATTTACCTTGCTCCGCGCCAACGGCGATAAAGTATAATATTATTAACATGCATAACCGGTCATAGCGTATCCATGCAAAAAAACCTGTATATCTTTATCCAATTGCCCGGCGGCGGCAGGAGTGTTGTTGGCAGACTGCTCTATGAAAAACTTGCCGATGGTCTTGTCCAGAGCTATTTCCGTTATGAGCCATCATGGGTAACCCATCCGGATGGTTTTCCCCTTGACCCTGTTAATCTGCCATTAAAAACATCATTATTCCAGCTGAAATCCCGCACCGGTCTATGGGGCGTACTGGAGGATGCCTTGCCTGATGCCTGGGGGAGAAGGTTGCTCCAGGCCAGACACATGGTCAATGTTTCCCAGGACAACAACATTGCCCTTCTCCTTCTCATGGAATGGGCAGAACCGGGGGCAACCGGCTTTTACAACAGTTTGGAGATCGCAAACCGCATTGCTCCTGCCATGGATATGGAGATGACAGATCAGGCAATCACAGCCTCCGAGACATTTGAAAAAAATGCTGAACTGACTAATCTTCCTGATTTTTTTATTTCAGGTGGTTCTTCAGCCGGTGGTGCCCGTCCTAAAGTACTTGCCCGCTCCGGAGAGAATCAGTACCTGATAAAATTCCCCAGCATTAACGACCCCACGCCCTCAGTCATGGCCCGGCTTGAGTTTTTCGGGATGAGCTGTATTCAACAGGCAGGTATACCAGTCCCGGATTTTTTTCTTGTCAAGGCATCTAAATCACGCATGGCTCTGGCTGTCAAACGCTTTGATACAGTTGCCGTAAGGGGCAGGCTCCATTTTTTAAGTTTCCAGTCCCTGACAGGTGTTGAGGAACAGCTTGGACTGCCCTACTCCAGAATGGCGGATATCATTAAAAAAGTATCTG
>CAZEMY010000327.1:0-1942 GCA_964513405.1 uncultured Desulfobulbaceae bacterium | reverse complement strand
AAATATCATCTATATCCTCTTTCATATCCCCAACGGTTCTGGCAACCCCGGCAAAACAGAGTTTAATCACCGGATAAGTTATCTCCCAGTCCCATTTATCATGGATATAAAGTCCGGTAAACAACTCCCTGCGACCCTCAAACACCGCCTGGAGGGTGGAGATAAAAAGGCTCTTGCCGAAACGGCGGGGACGGGAAAGGAAATAGTAGGTGCCATTTTCTATTAGTTCAACAATAATCCGTGTCTTGTCAACATAGAGGTAATCGTCTTCCCTGATTTTAGAAAATGTCTGGATACCAATGGGTAGTTTTTGCATGGCTCTCCTTTTTTTAATTTTTAATTACTTGAAAAGTGAAGGCTTAACAGCATTATACTAACGCCGGCTATGGTCGCAAGCAAAAAAACATCAAGAAATCTGCACCTTAAAAGGCTCTCATATGACCTTGAACGAATCCGTAAACGGTTTATGTCCTTGTCCTGACCATTCAATATCCTTAATACATGCCTTGCACAAGCGGAAATAATGCACGGAGTCAACCCCGTGGTCAATATACCCTTCCAGTTTTTCTTTAAGTTCAAGGAGTTGTTTTTCCGTGAGCCGTGGACACTCAAAAACTGACTTTTGCACCCTTGTTCCATACCCCTTCAGGGCTTTGACTACCCGGTAACGGATACGATTATTACTGATATCGTAGCATATCATATAAAACATTGTTTATAAAACCCAGGTAATAAGGTTGACATTAAACTCCATGGGGTACTGTCCACCGCACTGGTGCAACGAGGGGTAACGCCGGTGTGGTGGCGGAGGATACGGGCAAAGTGGTGCTACAGTACAGGGGGTGGAGCTTATTATTTTCTGAGCAAAAAAGGTTGATATTCAACACCGTCCTCCTGGAAACTCTCTATCAGGCGGCGGCACTGGGAATGGATAATCCAGCGCATAGCAGTCTGTTCTTCCGAATGTGGATAGTACATGGGCTGTCTAAGCTGCCGATAATAAGCACCAATTAAAGCACGGCTTACAGCCGGTTTCATTTCCACCGGCCTTTCGTCACTGTCTTTATCTATCCGGCGGATGATAAAATCATCCGCTTTCACCATGCCGCGGTTTAAAAGGGTGAGTACCAGCACATCTCCAAATGCCCGCCACTCTTCAACAAGATCACAGGCTAGGGAAGGTCGGCCGGGAAGTATTTCATGTAAAGCCCCAAGATATGGATCAAGACCGGCTCGCTTGATACCGTTTAAAACTTCATTGGTAAACAGGGTATAGACAAAGGAAAGCAGAGCATTTACCGGATCCCGGGGCGGACGGCGGTTACGAGCGGTGAACCTGAAACCGTCGGCACGGACTAACATCCCAAAAACACTGTAATAAACCTGAGCAGCAGCCCCTTCCATGCCTCGAATCTGTTCCATGTCATCAATTCCCGTCAGTTTTTTCTGCATGGCTTTTATCCTGACTGCCGCTATGCGAAGCTGCTCAAGTTTGTATTGTGTCCCCCGCCTTAACAATATTTTTGCCTGGTTGTTCAGTTTGCCATGGACAATTCGCCGGGCAAGGTCAACTTTGAAGTTTCTGTCCCCAAGTCGGCTATACTGTAGCTGGCGAAGAGCAACATGACCGGGTTCATCAAGAAGAAGCCTTGCCCTGAATCGACCGCTGGGGGTAAGAAACACCGTATCAATTCGTTTTTTTATCAAAAAATCAAGGACAGGACCAGAGAGTGAAGTTCGCCTTGCAATGGTTAGCTGCTTGAGACCGGAGGCGGCAATGGTATCTATCACGGTTTTGCCTTTGACAATTTTCAGACAATCTCCATCTTTTTTGATATAACTACCCTGTTCAATAATAAACAAAGAGTCCATTACCGCAATCCTCCTTCGTGTTACCCCCACGTTCACATGCTCCAGCGTGGGAATGCATTTATTTTGTCGT
>CAZEMY010000326.1:0-1956 GCA_964513405.1 uncultured Desulfobulbaceae bacterium | reverse complement strand
CTCCGGCAAAGTTAAGACCGAGGGAGGTGTCACGGGTGAGTGTCCAGGTGGTTCCCCGTACCAGAACATCAATTTCGCCTGACTGCAATGCGGTAAACCGCTCTTTGGCGTTTAATGATACATATCTTACCTTGTTGGCATCGCCAAGAACTGCCGCGGCAATAGCCTTGCAACCGTCCACATCCAATCCTTTCCAGGTTCCTTTTTCATCGGTGGCTGAAAAGCCGGGCAGACCCGTGGAAACACCACAGTTTAACATCCCCCGTTTCTTCACCTCGTCAAGGGTTGATGCTTTCGCAATGGATGCTGAACTTACCAGAAAAACAGCCATTAGAACAAACGATAATTTTTTCATGGTCTCTCCTTGTGCAATATTTTTTCTTTTGTGGAACGGACGAAAAATCCAGGGTATTTCTTTCCGAACCCCTAACAATTACCATGAAAATCATGGCAAACATCACCTAATTCGTTTACATAAACACATATAAATATTTTTTTCATCCAGTTTTTGTACCGTTGTCGGCAAGTTGCCATCTTTTCCATAAATATACACAGTGAAGAACGGGCTATCCTTATGAATATTATAACCAGCAGGAAAATTGCTCTGCAAACCTTGTCAAGCTGGCAGGGAACCGCAGCTCCTGTTAATATTTTTTTTGAGAGGTGTATAAAAGGATATGTGCTGAGTGGCTCGGAGAGGGCTTTGGCAACAGCTATTATTGGCGGTATTTTACGGAATCTGGAATATCTTGATTTGGTCATAGAGAGTTTTTCCCACAGCCCACTGAAAAAGATGAAACCCTTAACCCTGTTTGCCCTGCGTATGGGAATTTATCAGCTCCTGTTTATGGACAGGATTCCTCCATCGGCGGCGGTGAATGAAACCGTAAAATCCTTTAAGGAGGGTCGTCAGCCGCAATGGCTGGTGAGGGTTGTTAATGGTATTCTTCGCAATGCTGCCCGCAGCCTCAATAAAATCCCCGCACCTGAAGATATCCTTGGCGGTGGTAAGCCAGTCTTGAATCATCCCCAGTGGCTGCTCAGTCGCTGGCAGAAACGATTTGGCGATGGGTTGGTAAAGGAAATCTGCCGGCAGAATAATGCGGTGCCTCCTTTAACCCTGCGGGTCAACACTAAAAGAATCAGTCGTAATGAGCTTTTTAAAGTTTTTCGTGATGATGGTCATGATGTTAGAAAAGGGAGGTTCAGTAAAGAATCTCTTATCATCGAAAACGGCGGGGTAATATCAGCACTGCCCGGATATGAAGAGGGACATTTTCTGGTTCAGGACGAGGCCGCCCAGTTGGTTTCAAAACTCATGCCTGTTAAGGAAAATGGTAATTACCTGGATGGTTGTGCGGGGCTGGGCGGCAAAACCAGTCATCTTGCCGCTCTTCTCCCTAACAATGCAAAAATCACCGCTCTTGAGCCGGACGGTAACAGGTATCGACAGCTCGGCGAAAATATGCACCGTTTGGGTTTTGCAGCAAAAACTATTGGCACCACTCTTGAGGATTTTGCTGAATCAACCAGTGAAAAATTTGATGGGATTCTGATAGATGCACCTTGCTCAGGTACAGGGGTAATCCGCCGCCATCCTGATATCCGTTGGAACAGAAGCAAGAATGACCTCAAGAGTTATCAGCAACAGCAGCTTGATTTGTTGATATGTGCAGACTCTCTTTTAAAGGAAAACGGGGTGATTGTCTATGCAACCTGTTCTCTTGAGCCTGAAGAAAATGAAGAGGTGGTTGGGGCGTTTATGGAAAAACACCCCCGGTATACTGTGGAGAATGCAAAGCGTCTGCTCCCCGCTGAGGCAGCAAAATTAATCAATCAGCAGGGAGCGTTTGCCCCGACCCCGGCCGATGGGTTAGATGGTTTTTTTGCGGTAAGGCTGGACTTGGTATAAATCAAAAGCCAGGTAAGGTAAGCTGAGCAGAGCGGAGGGGCTTA
>CAZEMY010000325.1:0-1964 GCA_964513405.1 uncultured Desulfobulbaceae bacterium | reverse complement strand
ATTTTACCCCGCTTTGCGTCATTGGCCCCTTTTTTCCTCTTGATGGTACTCCACTTGGAATGTCCTGACACGATTTGGCTCCTTTAAAAAAATAAAAAGATATCTCAACAGATCGGTTACAACAGCATCAATGGTTAGACCTTAACAATTGATATAAAACTAGGGATTTTTTCCGTGACAGATAATAACACAAAAAATAAGAATAACAAAGAGACTAAAACTGGCTGGGGGACAGGGATTCGAACCCCGATAAGCGGAGTCAGAGTCCGCTGTCTTGCCGTTAGACCATCCCCCAGGATGATGAAAAGGTGGAAAGAAAATAGATAGAAAGAGGTCTGTTGTCAAGGAAAAAAAGTAAACTCGCCTCTCACACCATAATCATCCCGGCATAACCGACCACCTGATCAATATCGCCGCTGACCTCTCCTGAGTCTGTATAGCGAACCAGCTCTGCCCGACCAGCACCAAGTTCCATGGCGGCAAGCATGACAATGGTTGTCGGGACAACTCCGCACATTGATATCTGCTCCTCCATGACAACCTGATATAACCCACGGGGATCAAGGCTTATAATCATATCCAAGGCCTGTTTATCTTTTACCATGGCTCTATTCCTTGGTTCATAATGGCTCATATCGGTTGATGCCACCAGTAAAACCGGTTTACCAAAACTACGAATGGCAGCGGCAAGATCATGGGCGGCCTGAACGCAAACGGCGTAAGAAACCCTGGAAACAAGCAGGGGCAGGATTTTCAGTTTTTTCTTATCTCTCAGGCTCTGGAGAAAGGGAACCTGTACCTCGATGGAGTGCTCGGGGGCATGGGCAGCGTCATCGACTGTGATAACGGTTGAGGTTTCGAGAATAATACCTGCAAGCTCTTTTTCAATTTCCACTCTGCCCAGTACCATATCCCAATCGGAAACAGCAAGGGCAAGGGGCCGCCCCCTGCCATGGTGACTGGGGCCAAGGATAACAACGGTTTCAGGAATTTTTATCGCAGCATAGGTCTCGCCAGCCACCCCGCCCGAATAAACGAAACCTGCGTGGGGAACTATAACCGCCGTTGCCGCCTGTTTTTCATCAGCAGGGACAACCGGAGTCAGTCGGGCAAGGTTTTGCCGTAACTGGATAGGATTATCGGGATAAAAACTTCCGCTGACTGTCGGTTGACGATTCATAAGTTAGTGCTTCCCTCCGAAAATCTTGTCCACAACGACAACGCTTTTAACCGTCCGCCTGCACTTGCCCTGTCAGGTCAGTTGTTGTTTTAGCCAACCTGATTAATGACATTAAGGCTTCGTTTACAGATTCTTCTGTAGGAAACGATTTTGCCACTTCAGGGTTAAGTAACACTACATTATGCGATTCCTGATATTCTTCATAATATTTACCACGCACTCCAACACCAAGATCAGCTCTTTTATATTCAGACCTCATTTCATCTTTCACCTTAACCTTCTTCATAAATCAACCTCTCTTGACTGGTCATTGCCCGGGCACCGATGATTCTCATAGATTTACTCCTGTTGGTACAAGACACTATGAGCAGTTTGCCAGTTCGAGCCAATCCGAATGTCAGCAGCCGATGCTCGCTGGTCGAATGGTCGGAACCATCGAATGTTATCGACAATGCATCGCTAAATACGGTAGTTGCTTCCTGAAAAGAAACCCCATGTTTCTTCAGGTTTGACTTGGCTTTTTGTTGATCCCATTCAAATCTCACATTATACCTTTATGTTTCTTTTTTGACCAAATTAATACAACCGATTAAGACTGCACAACCGACCAGGTTGTGCCATCCGGGCCATCGTGCAACTCTACCCCATAGCCAAGAAGATGATCCCGGACAGTATCGGCACCTGCCCAGTCCTTTCTGCCCCTGGCATTATTTCGCTTTACTATCATCTCCTCTATCTCTGCCCCGGACAGAGAAATATCCGCCAGCAGGTTTTCTTTTTTCTT
>CAZEMY010000324.1:0-1973 GCA_964513405.1 uncultured Desulfobulbaceae bacterium | reverse complement strand
AATAACAAGTTATATTTTCAAATATACCGAATAACAGCTTAGACATACTATAAGGGGATAGAGGATAGGGTTGAAAGCTGAAAATAAAAACCAGGCACTTCTAAGATTGCTTGCCAGGTTAAGACTGTTCCTGCCCGGTGAAAACACCTGGATGATTCTGGTCTCAGCCTGTATCGGGCTGATGTCAGGTGTGGCAGTGATTGTGTTCAAGGAATCGGTGGGTTTTGCCCACGAACAGATTTTTGTTCGTGGTTATGAGCTGCTCAGGATAAGCGAGGGGGGATGGCGGAGTTTTCTTCTTCCTTTGATCCCCATGTCCGGTATGGTCTTGCTAATTCCCTTATCCCTCGCCTTTCCGGGCAAGGTTAACGGCTACAGTTTTACTAAATTCCTGCGCAGGGTAAATCTGGAAAGCGGGGTTATTCGGGCCCGGAACATCTTTATCAAGATTGTCTCAACTGCGATAACCATTGGCTCGGGAAATTCTGCCGGGGTGGAGGGACCAATTGCCGTGATTGGCGGCACGATTGGTTCCATTACAGGTCATAAAACCGGAGTGTCGGGCAAGAGGATTAAGGTCTATATAGCGGCCGGATGTGCCGGCGGGGTGGCCGGGATGTTTAATGCCCCTCTTGCGGGCATGTTTTTTGCGGCAGAGATCGTTCTTCTCGGAACCTACGGAATCGCGTCTTTTTCCGCCTTGGTTATTTCTTCTGCCTTTGCAACTGTTGTCTCAAGATGGTGGTATGGGGAGACCCCGGCCTTTCCTATTCCCGACTTTCAGATGGTAAATCCTTTACTTGAGATGCCGCTTTACGCCCTCATGGCTGTGATAATCGGGATGCTGGCAGTGGTTCATATCCGCTTTTTTTATTTCGTCCGGGACAAGTTCGAGGTCATCCCAATCCATGATCAGTTAAAACCGATTCTTGGGGCGTTTCTGGTGGGTTCCATCGCCATTGCCTACCCACAGGTTATGGGTGAGGGGTATGAGTATATTGAAAAGGCTCTGGCGGGTGAGGCGGTACTGGCAGTCATGCTGGCTCTGGTTCTACTTAAGTCAATTGCCACTGCCATAACCCTTGGTTCCGGCGGGGCGGGCGGTGTCTTTGCCCCGGCTCTGTTTATCGGGGCGGTTTGTGGCGGTGCGTTTGGAAGTATTGTTAATGCAGTCCTCCCCAATTACACGGCAGGTCCCGGGGCGTATGCGACCATAGGAGTTGGTGCTTTTCTTGCCGCATCCACCCATGCTCCTATGACGGCCATCTTTCTGCTCCTTGAAATGACTGGTAACTATATGGTAATTATCCCTGCCATGCTGGCCTGTATTATCAGTACCGTAACTGCAACAAAATTTTATCCTGACTCCATTGATACTGTTGATTTCACCAGGGAAGGCATTAATATTCACGAGGGGCGTGAAGTTGCCATCATGAAGTCAATCATGGTGGGTAAGGCGATCACCGAGGATGTGGACTTTATTAGCGAAATGGCAAATATAGACCATTTGCTGCAACTGTTCAGGCAGTCCTATGGCTCTTTTTATTTTCCTGTTGTTGATCATAGCGGTTTGATGGTCGGGATAGTATCCATGCAGGATGTAAAAAATATTCTTCATGACGAAGAACAGCGGGTCTGTTACCTTGTTGGTGCTATCTGCACCAGAGATGTGATCATGCTCACCCCTGACGATAATATTTACGAGGCTATGCAGCTCTTTGATGTGAAAGGGATTGATGAAATCCCAGTGGTGGAGAGTCTGTCAGAGCCATGGGTGCTGGGGATGTTGAAACGCCAGGATGTTATTGCCGCCTATAATCATGAGATGTTAAAGAGAGGAATAGGCGAGAAGGAAGAATCTGTTCGAATGATTTGTTCAGCCGGTTGAGCTATAAGGGATTTCGTGGTTGAGGAGTGGATGGGTGCAATACAAAAAAGTGACATATTGAGTAAACTGTCATGTGTTGATTTAG
>CAZEMY010000323.1:0-1974 GCA_964513405.1 uncultured Desulfobulbaceae bacterium | reverse complement strand
CCCCACAGTTTCTGGATGCTTTCGTGGGAGTCCAGCCGACAACAACTGTTGCAAAATGGGAAACTGGTGAAACCATATTAAAAACGCTAAAAGATGAAAATCTTGCCTATTGGCTGAAAGAATACTCTCTTGGGTCTCTTTTTAAATCTGGAGAACTTGAGCATATGGTATGAAATTTATTCTCTTTGTCGAAGGTCATACTGAAAACAAGTCGCTGCCAAATTTTTTTAAGAGATGGCTTGATCCACAATTAAACACTCCTGTCGGGATTCAAGCTATCCGCTTTGCGGGATGGTCTGAGCTGGTAAAAGGTGTTTTTCTAAAAGCAAAAATGAGCCTGAACGGGCCAAAGAGCGACGATATTATTGCAGTGATTTCTTTGTTGGATCTTTACGGTCCGACCTTTTATCCAGATCATATTGAAAGTTACGCTGACCGTTACAAGTTTGGCAAAGAATATATTGAAGATATGGTTAATCATCCCCGTTTTTTTCATTTTTTTGCAGTTCACGAAATCGAGTCTTGGCTTCTTAGTCAACCGGATATCTTCCCGGTGAAAGTCAGAAAAGCATTCCCAAAAAAGATACAAACGCCGGAACTGGTAAACTTTAATGAACCGCCGGCGAAGTTATTGGAACGCCTCTATCCTTTACATGTAAAAAGATCGTATAAAAAGGTTGTGAACGGGAAAGAACTTTTCGATAAACTCGATCCGAATACCGCATATGATAAATGTCCTCACCTTAAAAAACTTTTGGATAAAATGTTAGAGATGGCACAACCTTATGATGTACTTTGACCGATCGCAAGGGGTGCGGGCTTATTTATCCTGCTCCCCCTTTTATGTTTGGAGTGCGTGTTACATTGCAAATGCCTACCACCCCCTTGCCGGCAAATAGGCACAGGAAACAACAGGCATGAAATTGAGCATAAGACAGTTGGCAGCAAGGAGTATGGAGTCCTGGAAACTACTTGAAAATTGTCTCCTTTGTCCCCGTAAATGCGGAGTAAACAGGATGTCGGGCTATATCGGGTTTTGCGGAGTTGGCCAAGAGGCACAGGTCTGTTCCCATGGGCCTCATTTTGGGGAAGAATCTCCTCTCGTTGGCAAAAATGGTTCCGGGGCAATTTTTTTCTGCGGCTGTAATCTTGGCTGTGTCTTTTGCCAGAATCATGAAATAAGCCGGCTTGACATCAGCCCTGAATCAGGGGCAGAAGCCGTGGATGGAAACGGGTTGGCTGGGATTATGCTTGATTTGCAAACAAAAGGCTGTGCAAATATCAATCTCGTCACGCCATCCCACCTGATTCCACAGATTATTGCCGCTCTGCAGATTGCGGTTGAACAGGGTTTGGATATTCCCATCGTCTATAACAGCGGTGGTTATGACAGTGTGGACTCGTTGCTTCTTCTTGACGGGATTGTGGATATTTATATGCCCGATTGTAAATTTATATCCGCTGATCATGCTAAGCAATATCTGAATGCTGCGGACTACCCTGAGGTTATGTCCAGAGCTGTGGCAGAAATGCATCGGCAGGTCGGTGATTTTGTCATTGATGATAATGGTCTTGCCAGGAGCGGGTTACTGGTACGACATCTAATTATGCCTGGTTTTTTAAAGGATAGCAGGGGAATAATGCGGTTTATTGCTGAAAAGATTTCAAAAGATACCTTTGTCAATATCATGGATCAATATCATCCCTGTTACCGGGCAATGGAGTATCCGGAGCTTAACAGAACTTTGCCGGCTGGTGGATATGAGCAGGTAATGAGAGCTGCCCGTGAGGCGGGTCTGCACAGGTTTAATGAGATTGATATTGAAAAATTAATGGCAATGATAATGGGAAGTGGATAGGAGATGCACCTTGCCTGTTGCCCTTTTTAAAGAAATCAAAAAAAACAAAAAACAAAAAACAAAACAAAAAATGGTTAAAAGTTCTGTAACTCCTGATGGTTTCAGGGTTGGTATT
>CAZEMY010000322.1:0-1993 GCA_964513405.1 uncultured Desulfobulbaceae bacterium | reverse complement strand
TTTGATGAAGGAGGCAGGGGGATACTTCGCCTTGGTGTACCTTATGGTGAATGGTCTTCATTTTTTTCTTTTTTAAATCTTAAAGTCTTTCTTGTTGGGTCAGGTTTTGTTTTTATGGTGGTTTTATTCTCCTGGCTTCTGGCCCGAAGAATAAGGATTTCTCTTCAGGAGGTGTCAGCAGGAGTCAGGCAGCTTGCAGACGGGAAAACCAACAAGCATCTTGTTACGGTTGATGACCATGCTCCCCGGGAAGTAGCTGTGCTTGCAGGCACCCTTAATAATGTGGCAAAACAGGTCAATAAACGGGTTAACCTTATAGTTCAGCAACGCAATGAGCTGGAACTGGTTTTCTCCAGCATGACGGATGGAGTGCTGGCAATTAGCACCGACCACCGGGTAATTAGGATTAATCGGTCAGCAACCGAGCTGTTTAACCTGGGCGGAATGAAGATCCGGGGCAAGATGTTTGAGGGAATTATCAGGGCCCGCCCACTCCAGGAGTTTTTATGCCTGGCACTACAAAAAAATGAAGCTGTGGTGAGGGAACTGGTTTTGCAGAGTGATGGTCATTCTATTACCCTTCATACCCATGCAATTCCACTTTATGACGGGGACGAAAAAAGAATGGGTATTCTGGTGGTGATGAATAATCTGACCAGACTTAACAAGTTGGAAAATATCCGTCAGGATTTTGTTGCCAATGTCTCCCATGAGTTGAAAACACCAATTACTTCTATTCGTGGTTATGTGGAGACCCTGCTTGACGGGGCTTTGGATGACAGGGAAGCGGCAGGTAATTTTTTAAAGATTATCGACCGGCAGGGGAGAAGGCTTGAGGCCATTGTCGAGGATCTCCTCACCCTTGCCCGCATCGAAGATAAGGCTGATAAAAAATCTGTTATATTGGAGACAGGAAACATAAGACCTGTGCTTGAGGCAGCCATGCAAACCTGTTTTGTCCAAGCCGAGCAGAAAAACATGGATATAAGGGTGGAGTGTGATTCTGCCCTTACAGGCAGGATCAATCGCCCCATGCTTGAGCAGGCAGTCATTAATCTTTTAACTAACAGTGTTGTTTATTGTCCTCCTGATACTCCAATTGTCCTCTCCGCAGACAGGCAGGGTTCTTTACGGGGGAGGGGAGCATTTGTCCGTATCAGCGTCACTGATCAGGGCCCGGGAATTGCCGAAAAACATAAGGAACGAATTTTCGAGAGGTTTTATCGCTGTGATAAGGCAAGAAGCAGGAAACATGGCGGAACCGGTCTTGGTCTTGCCATTGTCAAGCATATTGCTACTGCCCATAACGGCAGAGTGGAGTTGCAATCCATTTATGGTAAAGGGGCAGTGTTCAGTATTATTATTCCCGCGGAGTGACTCCGGATTATCCTGTTTTATGAAATCGTACTCTTCTCCATCCCCCGAGTAATTGCGTTTGTCCCGGCACAGTGATGAACATCTGTATATATGCGTCTTGTAAAAAATACTCCCACAGAGTATGACTTCTCCCCTTGTTAATAAAATTAAATCCATTGCAAACATTTACCGAGTATGGATTTTGTATCGACCTCTCAGTGATCCGAATCCTTACCTCATCTTTTATAGATTCCATATATTATCATTGTGGCATAAGAAAATAGACTAATGAGCAGACAACTTGAAAAAGAAATCCAAAAGAGAAGAACCTTTGGTATTATCAGCCATCCCGATGCAGGCAAAACCACCCTGACTGAAAAACTGCTTCTCTTTGGGGGTGCCATTCAAATGGCCGGGGCAGTTAAGTCCCGCAAAACCACCCAACACGCCACCAGTGATTGGATGGCGATTGAAAGGGAACGCGGTATATCGGTTACCACCTCGGTGATGAAGTTTAACTATCGTGATTTTGAGATAAACCTGCTTGATACCCCGGGGCATCAGGACTTTTCCGAGGATACCTACCGGGTCTTGACGGCGGTGGACAGTGCCTTGATGGTGATTGATTCGGCAAAAG
>CAZEMY010000321.1:0-2013 GCA_964513405.1 uncultured Desulfobulbaceae bacterium | reverse complement strand
ATTTTAGCTTGGTATGTTCTGAAACAAAGTTTAAAAGATCATTAATAACGATAATAATCAGGTTTAAACGGCCCCTCGGCAGACACACCTATATAATCAGCCTGTTCGGAGGTAAGTTTGGTCAAGTTTGCCCCGATCTTTTCAAGATGAAGCATCGCCACTTTCTCATCAAGTTCCTTGGGAAGGAAATAGACCTGATTATCATATTTTTCCGGATTCTGCCAAAGTTCCATCTGGGCAAGCACCTGATTGGTGAACGAGTTGGACATGACAAAACTTGGATGCCCGGTTGCACAACCAAGGTTTACCAACCGCCCCTCGGCAAGAATAATAATCCGCTTGCCGTCCGGAAAGGTAACATGATCCACCTGGGGTTTGATATTTTCCCACTCAAGGTCTTTGATGCCGGCAATATCAATTTCAGAGTCAAAATGACCAATATTACAGACAATGGCCTGATTTTTCATAACATCCATATGGGCCCGGCTGATAACCTTGAGGTTACCGGTACAGGTGACAAAGATATCAGCAACAGGAGCGGCTTCTTCCATGGTTACCACCCTGTATCCTTCCATGGCTGCCTGGAGGGCACAAATAGGGTCAATCTCGGTGACGAGAATGGTTGCCCCCATGCCCCGCAAAGCTTGGGCACATCCCTTGCCCACATCGCCATAACCTACAACAACCGCAATCTTGCCGGCAATCATCACATCGGTTGCCCTTTTTATCCCGTCCAAGAGAGATTCCCGGCAACCGTAAAGATTATCAAATTTTGATTTGGTCACTGAATCATTGACATTAATTGCCGGAGCCAGAAGTTTACCATCCCTTGCCATTTCATTGAGACGAAGAACGCCAGTGGTGGTCTCCTCAGAAATTCCCTTAATATTTTCAAGCAGTTCCGGGTATTTTTCATGCATGATCTGGGTAAGATCACCGCCATCGTCAAGAATCATGTTGGGTCGCCAGTCATCGGGTCCAAAGATGGTCTGTTCAATACACCACCAGAACTCCTCATCACTCTCACCTTTCCAGGCAAAGACAGGTATCCCGACTGCTGCCATGGCGGCAGCCGCATGGTCCTGGGTGGAAAAAATATTACAGGACGACCAGCGAAGCTCCGCTCCCAGTTCAATCAGGGTCTCCATCAAGACTGCGGTCTGTATGGTCATGTGCAGACAACCGGCAATCCTGGTGCCTTTAAGCGGTTTGCTCTTGCCATACTCCTCTTTGAGAGCCATCAGCCCCGGCATTTCCGTCTCAGCAATGGCCACTTCCTTGCGTCCCCAATCCGATAGCGACATATCCGCTACTTTATAATCACTCATTATTTTCTCCAGTTTTGTATATTCCGGCACTCACCGAACATTTAAAATCAATATTCATAACTCATAGCGAGTGAAACGGCACCATAGTTCTTGATTATTGGACATCTCTCGTTCCCGCACTAAAGCATGGAAACAGGATTATTTTAACCACGAAAAACACAAAAAACACGAAATATTTTTACTTTTCGTGCCTTTCGTGATTTTCGTGGTTCAACATCCACTTATTATTTTCTTCAGTTTTGTATATCACCAACAAGCCCCAGTCACCTGTAGCCTGTCACCTCTTACCTTACACCCCTGCCGCTTTCCGTAACTCATCCTTCTTGTCAGTATTTTCCCAAGTGAATTCCGGCAATTCCCGACCAAAATGACCATAAGCCGCAGTTTTATGATAGATTGGTCTGAGCAGATCAAGTTGCTCAACAATCGCTTTGGGGCGAAGGTCAAAGGCATCACCAATAATCTCAATCAACCGTTCATCGGATATTTTGCTTGTGCCAAAGGTTTTTACATTAATGGATACCGGCTTGGAAATACCAATAGCATATGCAACCTGAAGCTCTACTTCCCGACATATTCCCGCAGCAACGATATTCTTGGCTACATATCTGCCCATGTAAGATGAAGAACGATCAACCTTGGATGGGTCTTTTCCGGAAAAAGCACCACCGCCATGGGCACTGCG
>CAZEMY010000320.1:0-2014 GCA_964513405.1 uncultured Desulfobulbaceae bacterium | reverse complement strand
GTTATTTCTTTTGCCATTGATTTATGCATTTTTTATTCTAGCCTTGTTATTAGTTTACTTTGCCGCTCCAAGTAGAGGTAGGCTAAAGAGGGTGCTTTTTAGTGTATTCGGTTTCGGTATTATATTATCTATTATATCGATTAGTTATGCTGATGGTTTTTCTTTCGTATTGATAGCAACAATCATCATGTTTTTTGCTGTTATATCAATTCGACGAATAGAGAAATAGGCCTTACATTTAACCCTATGCTCTACCCGTGATTATCACAATAATCACGGGTAGGAGGATGTGGTGGATGTTACCTGCCGACTTACACCTTGATTCTGAATAAATAAAAGAATGCTACTTTGAAAATAACAATTCGATTTTTTTCATGGGTATAAACATTTTAGCTTTTTCGTTTTGGTAGCATAAAATATTAAAACCGTATTTTTTGTAGAACTCTTCTGCTTCGACATTCAAACAATCAACAATGACGGCATATGAAGGCATTGCAGATTGAACACCCCAAAAGTATTCAAGTGCTTTTATTAACGTAATCTTTCCAAGTCCTTTGCCCTGGTGCTCGGAATGAACGGCCAGTTGAGCTAACAAAAAGACAGGAATAGGATAATGAGGTAGTTTTTTGGCCATCTTTTCGGGTAAATCAGCTCTTTTGATTGAACTGGGAGCTATTGTATAAAATGCACATACGGGATGTTTTCCAGCAATAAGATCTGTGTCAGGCAGCAGCATTGTTTTACTGATACCTGCCTTCATGTGTCTGGCAGCCTGAGACTGTAGAAAAAGGTTTAACTCTTTCTCACCACAATCAAAAGACATTCGATCATGGATGGATTTATCAAGCTCTACAAACTCATTACCCCAACTCACTTAATACCATGCTCTTTTGTGAACGTAGCAGCCTCTATCAGGGCTTTATTAGGCGATCGGACTTTATTACAGGCATCCAGAAAACGATCAAATATATCATCTTCAACGATAAGACTTTCGTGTTGCGCGATAACCTGAGAGGCATCTTCATCCATCAGTTTGACGATATAATCTGTCAGGCTTTTATGGCCAAGCAGTGCCATGGCTTTTTCTGCCTTCGCTTTAATCTCTTTATCTAACCGCATATCCAAGCGTGCAGTTACCATTAGTATTCTCCTATATAAAATATGTACGGAAGCCTTCCGTATATAAACAGATAATAGACTATAACTAAGAGAGCTGTCAAGGCGTACGGCATATATCCGTACATGACTTAACTTAAGTTCTTTAAAGCGCGTTTACAAATTGAATTCACGTTTTTAATGAACTACCCCGCAGCAAGCTGTCGGGGTAGTTCATTGGAACCTGCACGGTGTTTTCCGATCTGAAAAGGTGACAAAACACTTTAAAGGAGAACCCACCATGCAGGCATCCCAATTATTACAGAAAACCCTGAAAAATACCTGTCCAGATATGCATACTGTCAGACGTCAGGCACTCGAAGTTTCGGTTCTGGCTGTCATCACAGGTCAACAACTCAACGTCACCCATATTGGACGCTCCATCCACAGTCCGACCAAAGAAAAGCATTGCATTAAACGTGCAGACAGGCTGTTATCCAACCCTCACCTTCATCGCAAGCGCGTGTCTGTTTATCAAGCCCTGACCCGGCACATCATCGGACACAACGGCACCCGATAATATTGGTTGACTGGTCTGATTTAGACCGCTCCAAACGCCACTTCCTGCTCAGAGCTTCCACCCCGGTCGCGGGTCAGTCCCTGACACTGTATGAAGAAATCCATCCCCTTGACACGAAAGAAAAATGGGAGACACACCGGTTATTTTTGAGACGGCTGGACGCCTTACTTCCTGAGGGTTGTGTCCCTGTTATTGTCACCGATGCGGGTTTTCGCACCCCCTGGTTTCGGCAGGTAGAAGCCCTAAGTTAAAGGTGACGCTTGTAGATTCAAGCAATCATTGCAACAGAAACGAAGTGAAATATTCGTTTATCACCCGGCATAAGAATACCTGGCCGAT
>CAZEMY010000319.1:0-2020 GCA_964513405.1 uncultured Desulfobulbaceae bacterium | reverse complement strand
TGTTTTCTTGTGTTGTGGGTTATATCCGCTAATCCGACCTACGGAGTACACCTGTTGCCTGTCTCCTGTCACCTGAATCCCATTGCTCAGCAGCAAACCGCCGCATCTGACTCCGATAAAACTTCGCATTGGCCGGATCTGCCCGAATGGCTTTCAATGCCATCAACATTGCCTCCTCGACAAACCCGTTTGCCCATAATGCTGTGGCAAGGGTGTCTAAAACATACCCGTCTTCACTGACAAGTGCTGCTCTCCTCGCCAGGGTCAAGGCCAGAACAGAATCCCGCAGTGATTTATCCTGGGCAGTAAGAAGCAGCCAGGCCAGATTGTTATTAATAACGGCATTGGTGGGGTCAAGTGTAAGTGCCTTTAAGTAGACAGTAATGGCCCGCTGTTCCATAGCCTCCTTCTGCATGAGATCACCCAGAAGTTGCAACCAAAGACTGTTATATGGTTCCTTCTCCACCTTTCTTAGCAACACCGCCTCAGCGTATCTTGTCTCGTAACCAGCCGCCATTTTTTCAACATCCAACCGTTGGATACCGATTACGATTCCCACCACTATCAAAAAGTAAACAATAAAACTAAGATATAATTTTCGGTCATGGCGGCGGATCAAGTGACTATCCTGCTCGCATTTCTCTAAAAAATCAATTCGCTCTCCGATTCCAAAATGATGCCAGCTTTTTTCATCACGGATATTGCCGCTTAAAAAGGCTATTTTCTCAAAAGCCCTGATTATTGGCCCGGCAGTTCCCTGGGCAGTAAAAACAAACAGATCGGCCTGCCGCTCGGAGTTACGAATAAAGTATCCCAGAACAAAGCGAAAATACAACAGCATCAAGATCAGCATAGCCAGCCCCAGCATCCCGGCAAGCATGGCATCCGGTGCCATATTGAAAACATCAAGAAGTTGATAGAACAAATCACTGGCAAGGATAAGGTAAGGAGCCAGACCTGCCATGGAACCTATCACAACACTAAAACCTGTGAAAAGAAGGACATAGAGAAGCATATGTTTCTTCCTGACATGACCTATCTCATGGGCAAGTACCGATTCCAGTTCCTTTTTTTCCAAACAGTCAATCAGAGCCGGGGTCAGGAGCAGGTAACGAAATTTTGGTATAACCCCCATCACCCCGGCGGTCAGCACCTGTCCCTCGAAAAGCGGCCAGTATAGAATTTCCGAGGCAAACCCCTGCCGCTTGCAGAATTCTTCGATTCTGTCCCGAAGCGGCCCTTCCTCCATGGGTTCACATCCCCACAGGTAACGCACCATGGGTGGAAAAAAAACAGCGAGAAGAACAAGGAAAACAAAAAAAATCAGCAAATCCCCCCATGGAGAAAGAAGCAGCTCCTCCATACCTGAAAAGGGAAGCATTGCCAACAGGTCAAAGACTATACCTATGCCCAGCCAGGGCAGAACAATGGGCAGGTTTATTTTAATATTGGTCACCACAAACCGGGTGGCACTGTAAAGACGGTTAAAAACAGTTTCGTAACTCCTGCGAGCCTGTATCCAGGATATGGAAAGAATCAGGAAAAATACTGCCAGACCGCCTATGTTTTCAAGAACCGGAACTTTGCCGCCAAAGTTAAGGGGCTGCAGATATGCTTTAAGCTCAAGACCGTAAACAAAAATGCCAAAGATAATAACGGCCAGTACGGTCATTTTTTTTTCAATACTGAAGTAATGACCTGCCGAACCGGTCGGGCAACGGCGGTAAAGACTTGCCGAGAGCAGCCCATAAACAAAAAGCAAAACAGCCCCACAACCAAGGGATGTCAACGGGTTAATCTCTGGAACCTCTGCCGGGGTATTGGTGGAAAAAATAAAAATAACCACCAGGAAGTAAATTAAATTTGCATAAATCATCGTCTGAAGTTTTCCTTTTTTCTATCGGTGGTTATTTAAGAACAGCCACAAGCCGGGAGAAGTATCTTTCAGGTGGGTGCAATACAATAAAGGCTCCTCGCTGTTTCAAGTGGGTAGCTGTTGCTAAATCATAGCCAAGCAGGT
>CAZEMY010000318.1:0-2023 GCA_964513405.1 uncultured Desulfobulbaceae bacterium | reverse complement strand
AGGATCATGAATTCGAACGCACGGTTTTTTTTACCTCCACTTTTGGAGAAGTTACGGACTTAGCTTAGTTCGTATTGTTTTATTTTGGCAAGCAGGGCAGGGTAGCTGATCTCCAGGAGTCCCGAGGCCTGGGACTTGTTTCCCCCCGTGGATTCAAGGGCACGGCTGATAAGGCTTTTTTCCATTATTGCCCGGCCTTTTTTAATGGACAGTCCTGAAAAATAATCATCGAGACGGCGGTGTTGTTGTTTTGTCCCGAATTCAGGGGGGAGGTCCTCTGGAAGAATAATTTTTTTGTCCGCCAGGATAACCGCCCGCTCAATCACATTTTCCAGTTCGCGGACATTCCCCGGCCATGGATGACGAAGGAGCAGGGTTGTTACTGCCGGAGATATAGCAAGGATATCTACACTCATTCTAATTGAAAATTTTTCCATAAAATAATCGCAAAGGAGTCTGATATCATCAACCCTTTCTCGAAGGGGCGGGATATGAATGTTGATGACATTGAGACGGTAGAAAAGATCCTGGCGAAAACGACCGGCTTTGACCTCTTCTTCAAGGTTTCTTGCCGTGGCAGCGATCAGGCGGAAATCAATTTTACTGTTTTTAGAGGAACCTATAGGGCGGACTTCCTGCTCCTGTAGAACCCGAAGCAGTTTGACCTGCATACCTAATGGAAGTTCCCCTATTTCATCGAGGAAAAGAGTGCCATGGTCGGCGGCGGCAAACAACCCTTTTTTCTCTTTATCAGCCCCGGTAAATGCTCCTTTTGTGTAACCAAAGAATTCGCTTTCCAGGAGATTTTCCGGCATGCCTCCACAGTTGACGGCAATGAATTCTTTTTTTGCCCTGGGGCTTGTCTTGTGTATCCCCCTGGCAACCAGTTCCTTGCCGGTTCCCGATTCACCGGTTATCAGAGCGGTGGTCGGGTAAGCGGCTATCTTTTCAGCGAGGTTGAATACTTTCTGCATGGCTTGGCTTTTGCCCACCATTTGTCCAAATCCTGATCTCCGTTCGGCGGCGACCAGTCGTTTGCGAAGAGCTTTATTTTCCATCCGCAGCCTCTCCCGCTCTTCAGCTTTTTTGAGAACGAGAAATATCTCTTCGGCCTTGAATGGTTTGGATATATAGTCATAGGCACCGAGCTGCATCGCTTTTATGGTGTCATCCGTTGAGCCATAGGCGGACATCATTATAATTGTCGCCCCATGTTTTACCTTGCAGGCATGTTCAAGAAATTCCATGCCGTCCATGCCGGGCATTCGGATATCGCAGAGGATGAAATCGTATACCTTTTCTTTAAGCAGGCTGATCCCCTCACCTCCGTTGGCGGCAGTCGTAATTGTATAATCATGTTTGGATAGCATGGTTCCAAGCATATGACGCATATTTTCTTCGTCGTCGATGATCAGCAGTTTGTTTTTACTGTTTTGCATGGGGTGGCAGTCAAACATTTAAGGGTTCGTAGTTTTTCACTGGTTTCTCGTCAACCCGAATATTTACGGTAAAAGTTATCTATTTCGATGAGATACAGTATTTTAGCAAATTTAACATAAAAATAAAAACGGGAAACTTCAGTTTCAGATACTATCAGGCAATATCGGATTGAGCAAGAGGCAGAACAATTTAAGAATAGGGGGGATCCGGGAAGGAATGTAAAGTTTGCAAGTTACAGAACGAAAAAGAAAACAATATTCTTTGTGCTATTAATGCCCAGTGGCTGTAGTAGGTGGTTTGTACCTTTTAAATTGACAGCTATGGGGGAGTATAGTCCCGATTTCGAAACCATCGAGAATATAGGAGCTTAAGAATAGGTCTAACAGAGTAATTTCATTTATCATAACCCAAAAAGGTATCTTCGATATCGCTCAAGAAGTTTTTTCTTCTTCTGCTACTGTTAATTTTATGACAAAGGATAGTGGACAGAACAGGTAGATCTTTTTTGTTGACCGAGCCAATATCTGCCCACTGGTCAATCTCTAACTTGAATTTGTTGAGTTTTGACTCTCTTTCCGTGGGT
>CAZEMY010000317.1:0-2023 GCA_964513405.1 uncultured Desulfobulbaceae bacterium | reverse complement strand
TGGAACGAATGGCCCTGGAGGAGAGCGGGGGAGTATTGTCAGAGAGAGACCTTGATGAGGCACGGCAGCAACGGGATTCTGACTGGCGGTTGTTGCGAAGGTCATGGATGGATGGGGAAGATATAAGTAAAGAGCTTGCGGTTGGCGAGATCAACTCGTCTTTGCCGGATGTTTATGAACAGAGGGTGGACAAGGCTGATGGTATTGCCGACAGGCTGCGGCGGGAGGCAGACAGGGTGGCTCGTAATGCATCATTGCTGGCGAAAATTGACTCTTTGCAGACGCGGCTTGCAGACAATGAAATTAATATGGAGAAATTTGCCGGGGTAAAGGAAAAGTTGCAGTCTGGTTGGCAGAATGAATGGAAGTCAGCCGCTATAATGCCTCTTCCTCATAGGGAAATGGCAGTATGGCTGGCTGAGTTTAATGGGTTGCGGCTAAGGCTTGAAACTCTTTTTTTAAAGAAGAGGGAGCATGAAGACCTTTGCCGGAAACGGCTGGGTTTGCAGGAGATGTTGCTTGGTCTCCTTGGGGAGTTGGGGCAGAAGATTAACCCCGTTTCTAATCAATTACAATTACAGCCAGCCATTATTGTCGCTGAGGAGTATAGCCGGCAGTTGGCTGAGAAACGGAGGCAGCAGGAAAAATTAAATGACCAGAAAAAACAACATGAAGGGGAGTTGGCTGAATTTAGGCAAGAGCAGAAGAGCATAAGGGAAGAAATGGATGAATGGCAGGAGAAATGGGATAAGGCACTGGATAGATATGGTTTTGATCCCGATTTGCAGCCAAAGTTCACCTTGGAAATCATTGAAAAGATAGTTGGTTGTCTTGGTAAAAATAAAGAGGCCCTTGATTTTCAGAAAAGGATAGATGGTATTGACCGTGACCGGGAAATCTTTGCAAAGGATGTGGATGCCGTAGTCAAGGTTATTAACGGGGAAAATGCTGAAAAATCTCACCGTATAGATAGTGGAGATGGAGAACATGAGCAGGTGGTACTCCGGCTACAGGCTACGCTTAAAAATGCCCGGCAGGCCGAGGAGCGGTTAGCTCGCCTTGTTGAAGAGGAAAAAAGGATAAACCTTAAACTCAGGACTGATAGGCAGCAGCGGGGGATACTTGGCGAACAGTTGCAGGAACTTTTGCAGAGGTGTGGCTGTAAAAAAACGGGAGAAGTGGGCGAGCTGGTTTCCCGCTCCGTGGAGCGGCAACGGTTAAAAGGGAAAATTTCTGACTGCAATGATACTCTGTCCCGGTTAAGTGACGGGGTTGACATGGATGATCTATATAGACAGGCAAAGAATGTTGATTATGATACCCTTGATCTTCGTATCGGTGAGTTAAAGAATCATTATGAGCTGATTATTTCCCCTGAACTTGCGGTTGTTAATCAGGAAATAGGCGAGAAGAAAAATCAGATGCGAAGCATGGACGGCTCTGCAAAAGCTGCGGAACTAACGGATAAAATGGCACAGAGTGCAGCCGGAATAAACAGGATGGTTCGTCAGTATGGGCAGGTGAAACTTGCAACTTACCTGTTGGACAGAGAGGTTGAGAGGTATCGGGAGGAACATCAGGACCCTGTTCTTGCCATTGCCGGTGAGATTTTTGCGGAGATCACGATTGGCTCATTTTTAAATTTACGGACAGATATCAATGACAAGGGAGAGCCTGTGCTGGTAGGTGTCAGAGCGGATAAAACCAGACTTGAGGTGAGTGGAATGAGTTCAGGAACCAGAGATCAACTCTTTCTCTCCCTTCGTCTTGCCACCCTGCACCATCGTTTGCTGACGGCTGAACCGATGCCTTTTATTGTTGATGATATTCTTATAAACTTTGATAAAGAGAGAACCATGGCAACCCTTAAGGTTATGGCGGACTTGTCAGAGAAAAACCAGATTATTCTTTTTACCCACCACCAGGAAGTGGTTGAACTTGCCGGCAACATTACCGGTTCTGAGGTTGAGGTTGTTCAGGTTACAGGTGACAGGTTAAATTGAGTTTTTTCCTACAGGTTAAA
>CAZEMY010000316.1:0-2032 GCA_964513405.1 uncultured Desulfobulbaceae bacterium | reverse complement strand
CTCCAGGTTGCAACGACGGGTAATTTCCCAAGCTATCCATTTTGGCTCAAATTTCATGGTTTTTCTCAGGTAAAAATAGTATTATTATTGGCATGATAAAAAATAGGGGCTGGAACGAGACGCCCTTCAGGTAAAAAATACAGATCAATCATGTTCCATAAAAATCTCTGTTTATTCCATTTTCGGTGTACGAATATATTCACCTTGCCGGCAACGGTCAACATAAACCACACATAAATCTCAAAAAAGGAGTTAACCATGCAGGAAATAAAAACCATTTTAACCCCTATTGACTTTTCGGAAAATACTGAAAAAATAGTGCGGGCAGCCGCCTATGTGACCGGAACTTTTAAAGCAAATCTTCACCTTGTCTTTGTTGTTCAGAATTTTGAAAATTACAGCGGCTTCTTTGTTCCACCGATAAGCATGCCCAATATGGAAGAAGAACTTTTCAGTGCCGCAGAGGAACAAATAGATGAATTTGTCAACAGACACAAGGCCATGTTTGACGACTTTGATGTTTCCAGCGTGCAAAGCAAGGTGCTCAGCGGAGATATAGGCGAAGAGATTCTTAACTATGCCGCAGAAATCAACTGTAACATGATTATCATGGGAACTCATGGCTATAAAGGACTTGAGCGGGTTCTCTTTGGCTCTGTGGCCGACAAGGTAGTTAAAAATTCGTGTTGCCCGGTGATGACCATCAATCCCTACCGTGAAGAGTGCGAGCGGGTACGGTGTGAAAGATGCGAGACACCAAAAACTGATAAATAAAGACACATGTAAAATAAATACCCGGATTTTGTAAACTGGATCTTCCACCATTCACCTACTCGCTAAACATTGACACCCTGCGAGTGGTTAGTGGTGGATGTATCCCCTCATGCTGCTGATGACGACGATTTGGGTTATACCGAAATCTACTGTCATTTTCCCCGAACCTCCTCAACACTGTAATCTTCAAACCCATGAAAAAACTGCCCATAGGTATCCAGACATTCAGTGAGATCAGAGAAGACAATTATATCTATATTGACAAGACAAAACATATTTACGACCTGATTGAATCCGGTAAATATTATTTCCTATCCCGCCCCCGCCGTTTTGGCAAGAGTCTTTTTATATCCACCCTTCAGGCTGTCTTTGAAGGGAGGCAGGAACTGTTTGAGGGGCTTTATATCCGTGATAAATGGGATTGGCAGAGGAAATATCCGGTTATAAAGATCAGCTTTGCCGGGGTTGCCCGTAACCTGGCAGATATGAAACAGGATGTAACTGACATTTTACGGTCAAACCGGAAAAGATTAAATATTACCTGTGAAGATGATGATAATATTGGCGGTTGTTTCCGGGATCTGATTGAAAAAAGTTACGAAAAGTATCAGGAAAAGGTGGTTATTCTCGTTGATGAATACGATAAACTAATTCTCGACAACCTCGATCAGATGGAGATTGCAAAAGAGGCCCGGGAAATTTTAAAAGACCTATACACCACCATCAAGGATTGTGATGAATTTATAAAGTTTGCCTTCCTGACAGGGGTCAGTAAGTTTGCCAAGGTTTCGATTTTCAGCGGTTTGAATAACCTCAAAGATATAACCCTTGATAAACGATATGGAACCATTTGCGGCTATACCGATAATGATTTGAGAACAACTTTCAAAGAGCATCTTGTTTCCGTTGATATGAACAGGGTGCAACAGTGGTATAACGGTTATAACTTTCTTGGTGAATATGTTTACAACCCCTTTGATATTCTTTTATTTATTGATAATGACTTTCGCTTTGACAACTACTGGTTTGCCACCGGAACTCCGTCATTTCTAATCAAGCTCATTAAAGATAACGATTATTTTATTCCCCAGCTGTCAAATTTAAAGGTAAGCAATGCCCTGATCGACAGCTTTGATATTGAAAAAATAAAACTTGAACCTGTTCTTTTTCAAACAGGTTATTTGACCATTAAGGAAGTAAAAGAGCTTGCATTTGGCGGTTATGAATATTATCTGAGCATTCCCAACCGGGAAGTTGC
>CAZEMY010000315.1:0-2052 GCA_964513405.1 uncultured Desulfobulbaceae bacterium | reverse complement strand
GTTCGACTATCACCCCATTTTCGTCCGATTCGCCTCACCCGCATATGAATAGATATAGCGGGAGAGGCGAATCGAACAAACCTAGGGCAATAATCAGATAGCGTAGACTTCGAACATTTAAGGGTTCGTAGTTTTTCACTGGTTTCTCACCAACCCGAATATTTACAGGAATTCAAGAAAATTCCCAGGCATAGATTCGGAGCCGAGCCATCAATAATCCTGTAACCAAAAATCGGTAATAATGCCAATCCATACCCAAAAACAACTAAAATCTTTATTTGAACAGAGCGGCAAATCCCCTGACACAGTTTACCTGCTCATCGGTGACCGGTTTCTATGCAGACAGACCTCTGGACAACTGGAAAACATACTTATCGCCGGCGGCGGTACAGTCCATACAATTGATGGTGATGAAGAAGATACCACAACCACAATATCCAAGCTATGCAGTTACAGCCTCCTGCCGGGTCGTCAGATTTACAGAGTCACAGATACCAGATTATTTTACTCCAAAAAAGTAGCCAGGGGATTATGGGAAAAACTGCTGAAAGCAAAGGCTGCAAATAACAGCAAAGCAGCCACCCGCAATCTGCTGGCAATGATGACCGCCGGTGGTCTCTCTCCAGATGTTGCTGACAATAGTCCAGCCGGGTTAAGCTCTGGAGAGTGGAAAAAATGTTTTGACTTCCCCCATCCCGGAGAAAATCTTTCCTGGATAAACGAATTACTCAGAAGAGCGGAACAGACCACAAAGCCCAACAGAAAAAAAAGTAAATCAGGAGATGACCCGGTAGCTCTGTTTGAAGAAACCATGATAGCCGGCATTCCCAGGAATAACTTGGTTATTCTTCTTGCTGAAGATGTGGATAAACGAAAAAAACTGTTCAAATATCTTAAAAAAAATCATACGGTAATAGACCTTAGTGTTGAGCAGGGAGCAAGCAAAAAAGCAAAAACAGCCCAAAACCAGGTAATCTGCGATTTGATCAGAACCACCCTTGCCGATATGGGAAAAACCTTAGACAACAGGGTTATGGAAGAGCTTACCAACCGGGTTGGCTTTCACCCGGTTGCAGCGGTCATGGAGACAGAAAAGCTATGCTTGTCGGTTGGCGATAAAACCAGGATAAGCATGGAAGACATGGATAAAATTATCGGTCACACCCGCCAGAATGCCATTTTTGAGCTGACCGGTGCCGTTGGCAGTCGTAACCTGGCACAAGCACTGGTTCTAAGCAAACGGTTAACGGACAACGCCATTCACCCCCTTGCCATTATCGCCACCCTTCGCAATTTTGCCCGTAATCTTCTTCTCTGCCGAAGCCTGCTGGAACAACCCGCATATGGCTGGTTTGAAAATATTTCCGCAAATGTCTTCCAGAATAAATGTCTGCCGCAAATAAAAGATCAGCAGCGATGGGAGCAGGAATTCAAAGGGCATCCCTATGCCGTGTACATGCAGTTCAAAACTGCAGGTTCTTTTCCCTTAAAACAATTAAGCGGCTGGTTAGAGCAGATTCTCCAGGCCGAGCAGAGGCTAAAAGGAGCAAAGGGTGCTGTTGCAGAACCAGTTATTATTTTAGATCATCTCCTGATTTCAATGCTTGTTCCAGCCGAAAAACAATAACTACAACGCCGTAACCATGCTGTTTTGTTTATATATTTTAAGAATCACAGCTAACTGAAGGTTCCCGGTTTTTATAAGTACCCCAGCAGTCGTGATTGTGCCATTGCAACGGGAAAGAATTTATTTTTACGGTGTTTGCCACGCAAGTAGCAAAACCCCATTTTATTATCCCTTGACGCACGAATTCTGCACCAAGAAAAAAAGCTGCCTATTTCAACAAGACACAGCACTTGAGCAGATTTCACATAAAAATAAAAACGGGAAACTTCAGTAACAGATACTGACACAAGTATTCTTCCTAAATTTGAATTTCCCCTACATACAATTGTTTGGTATTTGGCTTAAGGGCAAATTAGAGAAATATGGAGCACTAAAAAAATATCAGCTTGTAACAACAGATACTCTTGCGGAATACGGTAACGACA
>CAZEMY010000314.1:0-2054 GCA_964513405.1 uncultured Desulfobulbaceae bacterium | reverse complement strand
ATGCTGGCGATACTGTCCATGGCGGCTGTTGTTTGCCTTCCATCTTATAGAGAAGGACTGCCAAAGGTTCTTCTTGAGGCCATGGCATGTGGCCGCCCATGTATCACGACGGATACCCCGGGATGCAGGGAAGCCGTGCAGCATGGGAAAAATGGTTTGCTGGTTCCAGTCCGTGACCCGCAAAAACTTGGCACTGCCATCAATCAGCTTTTATCTGATCCTGAGCTGCGTAAACAAATGGGAAGTGCAGGCCGGCAAATGGCAGAAAAAGAGTTCTCGCAGGAAATTGTCATGGAACAGACCATGGCTATTTACAGGGATATGTTGAGGAATAGTTACGCCGGGATATGAGTGGCATGGGGAGTTTCGAAAAAGAGTTCTCCGAAGCAAAGGATAATCGTTAAAAACTGGCAATTTATAAGGAGTTGAAAAGGTAATGATCTTGGTGACCGGAGCAAACGGTTTTATAGGCAGCCGGTTATGCGATACCTTGCTGGAGAAAGATTACAGCTTGCACAGGGCTGTTCGCCGGACAGATTCTACCTGCCCTCTTCCTTCAGATATTGATTCCCGTGACCGTTTTTTTGAAGTTGGTAACATTGATGATAATACTTCATGGCATAAGGCTCTACAGGGAGTTGAGCAGGTAATTCATCTTGCTGCCCGTGTCCATGTTATGAATGATGATGCTGTTTCACCACTAACGGAGTTTCGTCGTATAAATGTGGAGGGAACAGTTAATCTTGCCAGGCAGGCTGTGGCAGCCGGAGTTAAGCGTTTTATTTATTTAAGTTCTGTCAAGGTTAACGGGGAAAACACATTGCCCGCAAATCCGTTTTATGCTGATGATTCTCCAGCCCCGGCAGATCCTTATGCAGTTTCCAAAATGGAGGCGGAGCAGGAGCTGCAACAGCTTGCTCTTAAAACCGGCCTGGAAGTGGTGATTATCCGTCCGCCGCTGGTCTATGGTGCTGGTGTTAAGGCAAATTTTCAAAAGATGATATCCTGGCTTAAACGAGGTGTTCCCTTGCCTTTATCAAACATTACCCGTAACAGACGCAGCCTGGTGGCTTTGGACAATCTGATTGACCTGGTTATTACCTGCATTGGACACCCCGCTGCGGCAAACCAGGTCTTCCTTGTCAGTGATGGTGAAGATTTATCAACAACCGCGTTGTTGCGGCGATTGAGTATGGTCATGGGGAAACCGGCCCGTTTGTTTCCTGTGCCGATACGGTTATTGGAGTTCGGATCGGTATTGCTGGGCAAACGGGCAGTTATGCAGAGATTATCCGGTTCGTTACAGGTGGATATTACCAGAACACAGGAGGTTTTGAACTGGAACCCGCCAATCAGCGTGGACGAGGGTTTGAGAAAGGCGGTTAGAGGGTGATAAGATCTGCAATAAAGCGTATCTTTGATATTTTTATGTCCTTATTGGGGATGATTATTTTCAGTGTTCCGATATTATTGGTGGCAATACTGGTAAAACTTACATCTAAAGGACCGGTTTTATACTGGTCTTCCCGTATCGGCAAAGACAATATGGTTTTCAAAATGCCCAAGTTCAGGACCATGCTTACTGATACCCCGGCAGTGGCAACCCATCTGCTTGAAAATCCCGATCAGTTTCTTACTCCCATCGGTAAATTTCTGCGTAAATCAAGTCTGGATGAACTCCCGCAGTTTTTCAGTATCTTAAAAGGGGATATGAGTGTTGTCGGGCCGCGGCCGGCATTATTCAACCAGGATGACCTCATAAGGCTGCGAACAGAAAAAGCGGTTCAGGTATTAACTCCCGGACTCACCGGCTGGGCACAGATCAATGGAAGGGACGAGCTTCCAATTCCACAAAAAGTTGAATATGATGTTTATTATCTGCAACATCAATCTTTTCTGTTTGATTTGAAAATTATTCTGAAAACAGTTTGCAATGTGGTTAGAAGGAAAAATGTGTCACATTGAGGCGGAACGCAGGTTTGCTGTTCTGTGGAGGAACACAAGGGGTCAAGTCTTGAAAAATAAGATTGCTTATGCCATCATTTGTCCTGTCC
>CAZEMY010000313.1:0-2057 GCA_964513405.1 uncultured Desulfobulbaceae bacterium | reverse complement strand
CCAGCTTCCTGCCGGTGCTATTGACGATGAAACAATTCATAGAGCTGTATCTGCCCTGGAAGAGTGCGATATGGTGATTGATTCCGGAGTTCCCACTGATGGTCCATATCATGGCAATCTGGCATTGCTTGAGATGGCGGGGAAAATTGGTAAACCGATTTTTACGCTCTGCATATCGGGAGAGGAGAAAAGAGCAGGTGGTAACGGAGATTTTTCATTTGCCGCAATTAATGAGCTGCTTGATGTTATGGAAAAAATTAAAAAATGATTGCTGATATCATTACTGAAGTTTCCCGCTTTTTAGCAGTGGCAATCTGGGATCATCCACAAGCAGAGGTCAGTTGTTTCAGTGGAATACGCAGATGAATACTGAAAGGCAAAACTCTGCTAAAAAGCGGGGAAACTTCAGTTTAAAATGGTTATAACTTCAATATACATCGTCACGGAACGAAACAACAATGACTGAATCTGAAAAAAAACAAAAAAAGGAAAAAGGACTCCTCCTCATCTTCACCGGTAACGGTAAAGGAAAAACCACGGCAGCCATAGGTATGGCAATGCGGGCAGCCGGGCATGGGCTGAAGATATGTTTTATCCAGTTTATTAAGGGATCATGGAAATATGGGGAACTGGAAGCCGTTGCCCGTTTCCCTGAATATATTGATTTTCATGTCATGGGGCGGGGGTTTACCTGGAAATCGGATGATCTGGAAAAAGATCGGGCATTGGCAGGTAATGCCTGGGAGAAGGCAAAGGAAGTCATCGCATCCGGTGCGTATGATATGGTGATTTTAGATGAGTTTACCTATCTGCTGACTTACGAGATGATTGAACGAAAAGAGGCTCTCGAATTTCTCCGTAACAAACCGGATAATCTCCATGTCGTTATTACCGGGCGAAATGCGGATCCGGCACTTCTTGAGATTGCAGATCTGATTACGGAGATGAAAGCGATTAAGCATCCGTATAAACAGGGTATAAAAGCTCAGAAAGGGATTGAGTTTTGATACATGGTGACGGAAAATTTTGCCCTCGTTACACCGCTCTGCGGTGCACGAATAAATCTCACGAGGCACATATGAAGATAATTTTTTTAGTTTTATGCATCTCTTCCCTGTTTCTATCCCCATCGATTTTGTTGGCTTCCTCCGGAGAGCAGGTATTAACCATCCGCTATGCCAAAGGTTTCAGTGTTGACCAGGGCAACGGCTATACTTATGTCAAGGTTAACAGTCCCTGGCCCGGAGCAAGGGTGAATTTCTGCTATGTTTTAAGGGAAAAAGAAAGCACCATTTCTGATGATATTTTAGATAAGAAAAAACATTGTCAGGTGGTGGATGTCCCGGTGCAACGGCTTGTATCATTATCGTCAACCCATCTTGCCGTTCTTGATGCCTTGGATCTTGTCGACAGGCTGGTTGGTTTTTCTTCCCCGGAGCGGGTTTGCACTCCTTCCGTTCGTCTGGCCATTGAGCAGGGAAAAATAACAGGGGTTGGATTTGGTCCAAATCTGCGGGTGGAATCTGTCCTTGAACTTGCCCCTGATCTCATCCTCACCTATGGGGTTGGTTCTTTTCGTGATACCCATCCCAAACTCATAGAGGCTGGCTTACCGGTCGCCATAAGTGCTGCCTACATGGAGCCTCATCCCCTGGGGCGGGCGGAGTGGGTTAAATTTATCGCCCTGTTTTTTGGCAGAGAGCAGGAAGCAGGCCGGTTATTTTCAGAAATTGAGGAGCGTTATCTGACACTTGCCAGGCTAACTGCTGATCTGGAAAAAAGACCAACCGTGTTAGCCAACACCCCTTTTCATGGACGCTGGCATGTGGCAAAAGGCGATAGTTATTTGGCACAATTCCTCAAGGACAGCGGATCCGATTATATATGGCATGATATCAGAGGAACCGGTTCCACCCCCTTGGACATTGAAGTGGTTTATGAGCGGGGGCGAGATGCACAGTACTGGATAAATACCGGTACCTGGACATCCCTTGAACAGGCACGCCGCTCTGCTCCCCGGATGATTGATTTTCGTTCTCTGCAAACAGGTAAGCTCT
>CAZEMY010000312.1:0-2070 GCA_964513405.1 uncultured Desulfobulbaceae bacterium | reverse complement strand
GCTTATACCTTGCCATTATATATCTTTTGTTTTGATTGTAGTCTTTTCTGTTTGTCAGCTTTTTTCGTTAGACCCGCTAATACGACCTACGCACCTGCCTGCCCTCTTATGTCGAATATCCAGACGAAAAACAAAAAAGGAGAAAATCATGAAACAAATGATGAAGCGAAACAAAATTATTGTCTCTGTAATGATTGCGGCCATCATGCTGTTGGGATTTGTATATCCTGCCACAAGCGGTGAGTTGCAGCAGCAACTGGCAAAAGAAAGCACCCTGGAACAGATTATCAAACGCGGTACCATTCGGGTGGGTATGGATGTGTTTGTTCCCTGGGCCATGAAAGATAAACGGGGCGAACTTATCGGCTTTGAAATTGATGTTGCCAGACAACTTGCAGATGATATGGGGGTCAAAATAGAATTTGTGCCAACCAAATGGTCGGGGATTATCCCTGCCCTGCTGGCAGGAAAATTTGATATCATTATTGGTGGAATGGGCGTTACTCCCCAGCGAAACCTGAAAATAAATTTCACCAACCCATACTACTATTCTACCCAGGGGCTACTGGCAAACCTTAAAAAGAGTAAAGGATTTTCAATATCTGATTTCAACAGCCCCGATGTTACCCTGACTGCCCGGCTTGGTTCAACTGCGGCCATAGCTGCAAGAAAGAACTTTCCCAAAGCAAAACTACTGCTTTTTGACGATGAACCTGCTGCGGTGCAAGAGGTTCGTAACGGTCGTGCCCATGCCATGGTAGCCTCTCAGCCACTTCCTGCCCATATGGCTGCCGATGCCCCCGAATTTTTAATCTCCTACAATCAGCAGTTAATGAAAGAGCCCATAGCCTTTGGTTTACGAAAAAGCGACTTTGACACAATGAACTTTTTTAACAACTGGATAGAGATGGTAAACTCAAAAGGCTGGATTGAGGAACGCTACTCCTACTGGTTCCTGAGCCGTGACTGGAAAGATAAAATAAAATAGATAAAGGTAGCCTGAAGTTATTTTATTCATCATCGCCCCATAGCGGATAACTTATTAATATTATAATGATAAACACCAGCAAATCCTCCATCAAGCTGGATGCTTTACTGCTTGTCCTCTTATTTGGAGCCATCGGTTTTATCATTTATCGGATAACCGTAGGTCTTAACTATAACTGGAACTGGGCGGTTATCCCCCAGTATATTTTCCTCTACGACGAAGAATCCGGGCAGTGGGTGACAAATTATCTCTTTCACGGCTTAATGACCACCATCCGCCTAAGCCTCTGGTCTGGATTTTTTGCCATGTTCATCGGGATATTTATGGCCATGGCCAGAACCGGCAACAGCCTGTTCTGGCACATGGTATCCCGCACCTATGTGGAGTTAATGCGTAACATTCCACCTCTGGTTCTTATTTTTATCTTTTATTTTTTTCTCGCCAACCAACTTATACTTATAATGGGCATGGACGACCTGGTTCGGGAAAGCGGAGAACGGACGAAGTGGATCATTAACCTGTTATTTTGCAAACCGGAACAACTACCCGCTTTTACAGCGGCAGTAATCACTCTGGCAGTATTTGAAGGGGCGTATATGACCGAGATTATCCGGGCAGGTGTCCAAGGAGTGGAACGACAACAATGGGAGGCATCATATGCACTTGGTATGACCCGCAGGCATACCATGCAACTTGTTGTCCTACCCCAGGCAATACGCCAAGTGCTGCCACCGCTTGCCGGTCAATTTATTTCCCTGATCAAAGATTCAGCCATTGTTTCGATTATCTCCATCCAGGAACTATCCTATCAGGGTACTCAACTGATGACATCCACATATCTCACCATTGAGGTCTGGATAACCATTGCCCTGATGTATCTGATGCTTACCCTGCCCGCATCACTGGGAGTTAGCCGGTTAGAGAAGAAGTTTTCCAGGGAGAAGGTGTGAGATTGTGTTCATTCGCGAAAAAACATTAAACCTGTTTAAATAAGTTAATGCGTCCTATTCATTATTAGCAAAGACAGCAAAGAACCAAAAAATTCATCACATCAGCCTTTTCCTTTGCCTGTTTTGCCAAGC
>CAZEMY010000311.1:0-2118 GCA_964513405.1 uncultured Desulfobulbaceae bacterium | reverse complement strand
TATTAATGGCTAAGTGGAACAACGAGCTTTCAGCTATATTAAATTAACAATACCTATAAGTTTATTAATACGCTCATCTAATGATTTTCCAGCATATCTTAGAGGTTTTCTTTTTATGGGGGATCTTTTAGGCGATTTCATGGGGTTTTATGGGCAATAAGTTTTATGGGAAATAAGGGTATATACGGTTGTAAGTCCCAGTCCTTTTATATATATTTGTCGTGCCTCGGAAAAGGAGTAGCTGTCTTTGAGAAGTTTATAAGAAGCGGTTGAAACGGTTATCCGCATGGGGAATGAATGTTCTTCCATCCGGGCGGCAATGTTTACAGTATCACCAAAAATATCATAGAGATATTTATCTGTCCCTACAACTCCACCGACAACCTGCCCGCTGTGCAAGCCGATCCTCACAGACCATTTATGCCTGTTTTCCATGTTTCGTTTCTCAAGAAAATCTAATATCTTTAAAGATGCCTCCGTAACATTTTTACAATGGTTGCTATCCGGTTCCGGTAACCCGCAGACAAACAGACAGGCATCACCAATGGTTTTAATCCTCTCACACCTGCACTCTTGAATAATATGGTCAAAGCCGGTAAAAATATCGTCTACTTCCTTGATAACAACTTGGGGAGACATCCGGGAAGAAGCTTTCGTAAAACCTACAATATCTACAAAACAGACTGTTGTTTCCTTAAAAATTTTAGGGATACAGGTACCGGTAGTCAATAACTCCTTTGCAATTCGCTCCGGGAGAACATTTCGCAAAAGGTGGACGGTTTTTTGTTGTTCTGTTTTAAGTTTATCCTGGAGCCGGCAGATATGGAGATGGGTCGCAACCCTGGCCAATACTTCAGCTTGTCGGAACGGCTTGATTATATAATCGACTCCACCTGCTGCAAAACCTTTGACTATATCCTCTGTTTCGTCAAGGGAGCTGATAAAGATTACCGGCAATGACTCAAACTGTCTATCCTCCTTGATTTTTTCACAGATAGTATAACCATCCATTTCCGGCATGATAATATCAAGCAGGATCAGGTTTATTTCTTCTTCCTGTAAGAGTGTAAGTGCTTCTTCACCTGATTTTGCTGTTACTACATTATAATTTTGTTGTTTCAATAGTCCAGCAAGCATCGTTCTGGTAACGATTGAATCCTCTACAACGAGGACGGTCTCTATTTTTTTTGCTGGCATAGTCTCAAAAGAATTAATTTTTCAGGCTGTTGATTGGGGCTGGAATCCTGCCGCCAAACGAGATAAACCTGTTCGATTTACCGACATTACGGACTGGGAGAATGGATGATTCACCAAAAAGACCGCCAAATGAAACAAAATCACCAGCCTCTTTGCCGGGAACCGGAATAATCCTCACCGCTGTGGTTTTATGGTTGATCATGCCGATAGCCATTTCATCGGCAATGATAGCACTGATGGTCACTGCGTCCACCGAGCCCGGTATGGCAACCATGTCAAGACCCACCGAACAGACCGCAGTCATTGCCTCCAGTTTTTCAAGGGGGAGGGTATTATTCTTCACAGCCTCTGCAAGTTCGGCATCTTCACAGACCGGAATAAAAGCACCGGATAATCCACCCGCATTCTGACTGGCAAAGGTGCCGCCTTTTTTCACAGCATCGTTTAAGAGGGCAACAATGGCAGTGGAACCAGGGGCTCCAATGGCATCCACTCCCATGATTTTTAGAATTTCTCCAACTGAATCGCCAACCTTGGGGGTTGGGGCAAGGGAAACATCAACAATGCCAAAGGGGATATTCAAAAGGGAAGATACCTGGCGACCAATCAGCTCTCCGCAGCGGGTTACCCTAAAGGCGGTCTGCTTGATTTCTTCCGCCAGTTCGTGGAGGCCTGGGGTTCCGTCTGTTTCAGCAAGTTTTCTCTCCAGAGCCCTGGCAACCACCCCAGGCCCGCTGACCCCGACATTGATAACCACTTCATGCTGACCTGGTGCGTGGATTGCCCCGGCCATAAAAGGGTTGGCTTCGGGCTGGTTGGTGAACACCACGAGCCGGGCTGCTCCAAAACCTCCGTTTTCGCTGCTGTCTTCGGCAAGTTTTTTGACAACTTTCCCCATGGTTACCACCGCATCCATGTTGA
>CAZEMY010000310.1:0-2121 GCA_964513405.1 uncultured Desulfobulbaceae bacterium | reverse complement strand
AGTCCATCAAGAAAATCAGTGTCTATAAAACCCGGCGACACACAGTTAACGGTAATTTTTCGTTTTGCCACTTCCTTGGCCAGGGACTTGACCATACCGACCTGCCCCGCCTTTGAAGCCGCGTAATTTGCCTGACCGGCAAAGCCAAGATGTCCCATAGGCGAGGTGATAAAGATAATCCGTCCATATTTTTCTTTCATCATCAACTGCACCGCAAACTTTGCCATGGCGTACCCGCCGGTCAGATTTACATCAATAACCCGCTGCCAATCAGCAAAACTCATCATGGCAAGGGCGGCATCCCGACGAATCCCGGCGTTGTTGACAAGGATATCAATGGTATCAAATTTTTCCTCAACCATACCATAAAATCTCTCAACCCCCTGGTAATCGCTGACATCCACCCGGTGGAGATGGAGCCGTTCCCCAGCCTCATCCCCAACTGCCCCGCGAAAATCATCCGCCGCCGCATCATTGCCGCCATATATACCAATTACGGTTGCCCCACGATCTAAAAGAGCAGTGGCAATCGCACGACCAATACCACGGGTTGCCCCGCTGATAACAGCTTTTTGTCCTGTAAAATCACTCATTTTCAGCTTCTCACAAAGGCGTCGACATCATTGGCAACAATGACACCGTAATTGATAGCCCCAAGCCAGCCGCTCATGATAATCCCAACCGAACCAACATGAAAGAGACCAGCCACTTCTTTATGAAGGGAACGGGAAATATCAAGCCCCTCAAACTTGGTGCCAAAGGAAGTTCCCCTGGTGTGGAGGGTATAGCGATGAAATGTTTTCGGGGTTGCAGACTCTATCGTATCTATCTTGTCCCGCACCCCCGGAACATACCTGTCAAGATCGTCTAAGCACCGCTCAATCATCCTCTTTTTTTCCTGTCTGTACTCATTCTCTGAAAAGTCTATCCAATCATCATAATTGCCATTCATTGAGGCAACAATGGTGTAATCCGGTTCATTTTCCGGTCTGGTTTTAGGGTAATATACCGAAAAAGTCCGACTTTTAGTATCTAATTTCAGCATTTCTTCGGAAGAAAACTCCTCTGCTGTGGAAGTAAAAAGCAGATCGCCAATATCTTCAAGCTCCTCTCCCCTGCGGATACCAAAGTAAACCTGACAGGAAGAGTTATTTACCTTAACCTTATCAAAAGAGTCTATAAAGTCTGCCTTAAACGCATCCCTGCCGACAAGCTCATCAATGGTATTGGTTACCCCGGCATTGGAAACCACAGCAGAAGTTTCGATAAACCTCCCCCCGACCTCCACTCCCCGTACCCGGGAATTATCGACGACAACTCTATCCACCCTGGCCTTTGTGCAGATAGTTACCCCGTTCTTCTCAAGCTCCCTTACCATCATCCCTATAAGTTTATCCGTACCGCCGGAAAATGTGTAAACACCTTTATTCATGAAATTTGAGAAAACTATCCCATAGGTAATCGCCGGTTCATCAAGGGTGGAACCATTGGCATAGGTGATCGGTTCCATAAGAAGCCGGTGAACATCGCTGCGGCCGGGGAAGAAACGATCAAACAGCTCCCTTGTGGTCATGGACTGGTCATCATAAAAATTCATTCCGTCCACAGTCTGAAAAAAATCAGTTACCACTTTGCTTTCAATTGAAAATTTTTCCTTTAAGAGACGAATAAAACCTTCCTTTGAAAAGGAAGTGGTCAGGGAAAACTGGGGATTATCAAAGACAATATTATTAAGCTGGACAATGGAATCACGAATCTCCTTTGACCAGTATTTTTTGCAGGTTTTGACCATCCCGTAAGGGAAACCATGCAGGGAAACATCAAAGGTATGCCCACCCCGCTTGAACCAGGTCGCCAGACCGCCAAGCTGGTGGTGGTGTTCAAGAAGCAATATCTTGTGACCGGCCTTCGCCAGACGATTGGCACAGGTCAGGCCGCCTAGGCCGGAACCAACCACAACTATATCGTATTTGCTATCTACCGAATCAAGTGGTGTAAACATTATCAAATCACAAAAAAAAGAAAAAAAAATGAAAAATAAAAAATAAAAAATAAAAACTAAAGTAAAAGGTGCTGATTAACAACAGTAACCCCGCTGAGCATTGCCCCGACAATACCAAG
>CAZEMY010000309.1:0-2142 GCA_964513405.1 uncultured Desulfobulbaceae bacterium | reverse complement strand
CATGACCATTACCATGCTAATGAAAAATACTGTTCAGGCTGCCCGTCAGGCTGCCGGGCTGTAGGCGGTTTGTTGAAGTATTTGTTCTCTGCGTGGATGTAAATTAAATAATTCTGATGTTTATATTGTAATTTTCCTATCTTCCGTGTTTGGGGAATCTTTTCATTGAAATGATTTATCAAGTGCGGGAGATGTGACAAAGGACAAGTTATATTTTTGTGCCAGGAAACCAGGAACCATATAGTAATAGTTATCACTTTTTTAGCTTTGCTTCCTGGTGCAGGACATCTTTTGTATATTCCTTAGTCTATGCTACCTATCTATTTTAAGGAGTCACATTATGACCACTCGTAAAGGATGTGAGGGTTGCGATACAATAACTGGCAGTTCAACCATTGACCTGCTTAATAATGATCTGGCAAAAAAGGTTCGTACAGCTTACGACCGCATTGATGACCGTGGTATGTCTTCTTGTCTTTTTGGTTCTGGTGGTACCTGCTGCCGGAACTGTAACATGGGGCCGTGTCAGATTATTGACGGGGTTGAATCCATGGTTGGTATCTGCGGGGCGACGGCGGATACGGTGGCTGCGAGAAATTTCGCCCGGATTGTGGCCGCTGGGACTGCCGCTCACTCAGATCATGCCAGAGAAATGGTTCGTGGCTTTATAGCCACTGCCAAGGGTGAAACGCCCCATGAAATCAAGGATGTTGCCAAGCTTCATGAAATTGCAGCCATTTATGAAATAGAAATAGAAGGCAGGGATAAAAACGATATCGCCCTTGAATTGGGCGAAAAAGCTCTTGCCGAGTTCGGCCAGCAGGAAGGCACACTCAAAATGCTCAAGCGGGCCACGAAAAAGCAGCAGGAGGTTTGGAAAAAAGAAGGTGTTGAGCCACGAGGTATTGACCGTGAAGTTGTCGAGGTCATGCATCGTACCCATATGGGGGTTGATCAGGAATATAAAAATATCATGAAACAGGCTGCCCGCTGTTCACTGGCCGATGGCTGGGGCGGTTCCATGATTTCCACAGAGTTGACTGATATAATGTTTGGTACTCCGGTGCCGAAAAGGGCAATTACCGACCTTGGGGTTCTAAGGGCCGACATGGTCAATGTCGCTGTTCATGGACACGAACCGCTTCTGGCCGAGTCGCTCTGCATTGTGGCTGAGGATAAGGAAGTACTTGCTCTTGCCAAAAAAGTTGGTGCCAAAGGGATTAATCTGGTCGGGGTTTGCTGTACCGGTAATGAAATTCTGATGCGTCGGGGTTTGCCCGTTGCCGGTTCATTTATTCAGCAGGAGCTAATTCTGGCAACCGGAGCGGTTGAAGCCATGGTTGTTGATGTCCAGTGTACAATTCAGTCAATAGCTCAAGTGACTAAAAATATGCACACAGATATCATAACTACCAATTATCGGGCAAAAATGCCAGATGCTGTCCATCTTCAGTTTGAAGAACACGAAGCCTACGAATCTGCCAAAAAAATTCTCATGCATGCTGTCAACAACTTCAAAAAACGGGGTCAATATTATATTCCCAAAGACCATAAAGTTGATATGGTGGTTGGCTTTTCCCATGAAAGCATTAACTATATGCTGGGTGGCAAGTTTCGGGGTTCATACAGCCCCTTAAATGACAATATCATCAATGGTCGTATCTACGGGGTAGGGGCATTGGTTGGCTGCGATCATTTTAAGGCTGCCGATGATGTTCACTATACGATAGCGAAAAAACTTATCAAAAATAATGTCTTGGTTCTTGCCAGCGGTTGTGCTGCCCAGGCACTTGGCAGGCGGGGTTTGATGCGTCCTGAGGCAGCCACCGAATACGCAGGAGACAGCCTGCGGGAAGTCTGCGAAACGGTTGGTATGCCTCCGGTTCTTCATGTTGGTTCCTGTGTTGATAATTCCCGTCTTCTCATTGCCCTTACCCAGATGGTTAAACAGGGTGGGCTTGGGGAAAATATAACCCAGTTGCCGGCGGTTGGTGCTGCACCCTTGTGGATGAGCGAAAAAGCTGTTGCCATTGGTCAGTATTTTGTCACTTCCGGTGCCCATGTTATCTTTCAGAACCTGCCCTCAACTGGAGCCAGGAAGTTTAGCGAGTTCCTTCTTAAGGGAATGTATGATGTTTATGG
>CAZEMY010000308.1:0-2167 GCA_964513405.1 uncultured Desulfobulbaceae bacterium | reverse complement strand
TTCCATCACTGGGTGCAATAGCAATTGAGTTTTCACGGTTACTTAAAACTGATTTAAGTGGCAAAAACCACAATCCTCCAAAGATTTTGATCCCAAAAGTTAATTATCCCTGCCTGACTTACTGTCGCAACCACTAAAAAGTGGCTTTTCGTTCTGGCACTATTTCGTTTGTATACTGTTTCATTTGTTATTTCTCCAGATATGGCGGTTAGAGCTTGTAGTTCCCGCCCCCATGAGGCTAACTCCAGTCGCCCTACGGGCTCCTTCCTGTTAGCCTCAACTATATCATCACCTTACTTCACTTACTTCACCCCCTTGCTCACACACAACTCTTAAAATAGAGGCGACAACTACCCTGACACAGGGGGGTTACAGTCGTTCAATCGGAAAATCGCAACATCCAAATATAACCCAAATCCAAGCACAATATCAGCCATGTTATTTCCTTACAAATCGCCCTCCTTTACGCTCCTTAAAATCAACAATCAAAAGCTATGATATCAACCTCAGGATAAAGTAGAAGGGTAAGTTTTTGTGGATACAGTTTATTTGATGTATCAAAATTTTTTACTGACAATAAAAGTTCTGGATGATATGTTCGACTTTATTTGCATCGGTCATTTATGCCCTTCTTGATCTAAACTCGATCTTCTGTGACGGCAAATATCCTGATACTGCAAATATATGTCTAATCACAAGCCTTTCTGTTGACCCAGGAAAGAATAAAAAAGCAATGCGGCACGAACCAAAAAAAGAACTTGGAGTGTGTAATCCGACGGCTACGAATATTTAAGGTTCTCCGCCGCCGGTTTACAAACTGACCGAACTCCGTGCTACCCAGGAGTATCGTGGGGTAACAAGTGCACAGGAAACCTCTGTTTTCCACTTTACTTTACTTATCATAGATGTCCCCATTGCCCGCTTGTGCGGTTAGTTAATCCACATATTGCCCGCCTGAGGCAGAACAGTAATTTAAGAAAAAAGAAAAAAGGAACTCTAACAATGAAAGTAAAGGTCTCACTTGCAAGCAATGATAACAAATGGCGAGATGCCAGAGAGCCAAGCCCTGATCCGGCACAGCCGGTTTGGCTTGACCCTGTTTTTGTCTTTTCTGATTTATATGTGAATAAATCAGTTCAGGAGATCAGTTTGCGGCCGGGGATGAAGCTGATAATAGCTGATTTTACACCTCAGCAGACAATGACCATTGACTTTGAAGTGGAAAAGGCTCCTTTGGAGTTCAGCTTTTGTGTTTCAGGAGAAACCAGAGGTTTTTTTGCTGATACCACTCAAGGGCGATCAGATGAGTTTTACAGTAACACGGGAAGTTGCAAAATATCCTGGTTTCCGCAAAGCAAGGGGACAATGACATATCAAGCTCAAAAAAGAGTATGCAGTCTTTCCATCCAGATTGATCCACGGTTTATACAAACTTTTTTCGAAAGTGATTCCAGGGAGATCGATACTTGTCTCCAGTTCATGAGGCAGGCATCCTTAAATAATCATTATTTTCGACATGCCAGCATGACACCTTCCATGAAAACAGCAGTGTGCCAAATTCTAAATTGTCCTTACCAAGGGGTTACCAGACGAATATATATGGAAAGCAAGGCACTTGAACTTATTGCTCTACAAATTGTAGAGCTCGATTTATTTCAAACAATCAGGGTAACGACTCCATCAATGAAGCCGTCTGATCGGGAACGGATACATCAGGCACGAGAGATTTTAATTAGCAGCCTGACAACAACCCCTCCATCTCTTATTGAACTTTCACGCACAGTAGGCCTAACCCACACTAAACTCAACCAGGGATTCAAAGAAATATTTGGCACAACAGTGTTTAGTTACTTGCGTCAGCAGCGTCTGGAATATGGCAGGCTGCTGCTTGAAGAAGGGCAATTGAACATTTCTGAAACAGCCTATGCCGCTGGTTTCAGCAGTCCCAGCCATTTTGCCAGATTTTTTCTGGATCATTTTGGTATTCAACCGAATACCTTTCTCAAAGAGCGTCAATCAAAAGTACGGTTTCAACAGATTTGAGCAGCCTCTCCTTATTCCATTCTTTAAATGACAGAAAAAGTTCAGCAGGTGTTTGTCTTCTCTAATGTTTTTTTTGTATAGGTAACAAATTGATAGCATCGAATTAATCTTAAATTAATCTTAT
>CAZEMY010000307.1:0-2179 GCA_964513405.1 uncultured Desulfobulbaceae bacterium | reverse complement strand
TCGGCTTCGGAGGCCGACACTCTATCCAGCTGAGCTACCCGCCCGGAGAGAAATTATTATGGAAATATAAAAGCTGTTTGAAAAATTTTATTTTTATGCCTGCAAGCAGCAGAAAACGCTTATGGTTGTTAAAGCTTTCAGGAGAGATTTAATATTTTGATTCTGGTGCTGAAAATCGCTCATTACTCTACTTGTTATGGTGATTTTTTTCAATAATTGTTTTGATGTTTTTGGATAACATACAGTAAATAATCTTAAATACTACCGCTTGTTATCCAGTATATCCAAGTATTCTTTCCACTCCACGGGCAGATAATTACTTTTTTTAATGTTGCACTCTTTACAGCATGGGACGAGATTGTCTTTACTGGAACTGCCACCTCTTGACAGGGGAATGACATGATCCATGGTCAGGTTTTTGAATCCGACTGCTTCATCGCAGTAATAACAGGTACCTGAGCTGGTTTTTTGTTGCCACCAGCGGGTTTTACGCAGGTCTCTTGCTTTACTTCGCTCTGCCTTGATAAACTGTTCGTCCGGGCCGCTGAAGAAAAATGAGTTGTCATGCATAGTCCTGTTACTCATCGACAATCTCTCCCATCAGCAGTTGTCTGGCCCTGCCTACGAGATATAGCGAACCGGCTATACAGATGAGGTCATTTGCTGAAGCAAAGTTTACCGCAGCTTCAATTGCCTCTTTTACTGTTTTTCTTGTCTCAGTTATCCTTTGTATATTTTCAGGAAGAAGTTCTTTGAGCAGTTCCGGCTCTGCTGAGCGCTCAGATTCTGCCCTGCTGAAAATGATTTTCCCGGCAAGAGGGGTTATAATATCCAAGGCGGTTTTGAGATCTTTGTCAGCCATGGCACCCCAGATAAGGATAAGCCTGTCGTATGAAAATTCATTTGTAAGAGCCAGCCGCAGAGCCTCTACTCCGGCAGGATTATGGGCTCCGTCCAGGAGAAAAAATCTTTTTTCAGTTATGGTTAGATGCCCGCTTGTTTGATTATCTGCTCCGGTCTGTATTGTTTCTAACCTGCCCGGCCAGGTAACTTTCCGTAGACCTGTTTTTAAAACTTGATCAGTTACTTCAAAACCATGTTTTTTGATAAGCTCTATGGCAGCCAGAGCAATGGCACTGTTATCTACCTGATGAGTGCCTTTAATTTTCAAAGGCAGGTTGTTATGATTGTTGTTTATGCCCGCATAATTCCAGCACCCATCCATTGTCCGTGTGCCGGAAAAATCACGCCCTGATAAGTAAAGAGGAACGGCAGCCTGTCTGCTTGCCTTGCTGATTACGTCTATGGATTCATCTGCGTCCGCTCCGGAAACAACAGGTGTATCCGGTTTGATAATACCGGCCTTTTCCCCTGCCAGTTTTGCGATGGTATCACCAAGGTATTCTTCATGATCCATTGACACATTGGTAATGACTGATACCATGGGGGATATAATATTGGTGGCATCGAGACGGCCGCCCATGCCGACTTCCATCAGGACCAGATCAACCTGTTGCTCTTTGAACCAAAGTAGTGCCAGGGCTGTGGTGAACTCAAAATAAGTTATCTGCTCTTGACCCAGCACTTTTGTGATTTTACTGCCTGAGCGGGCAAAATCATCTTTTGAAATATATGAGTTTCCTATTCTGAATCTTTCCCGGACAGAGGTAAGATGTGGTGAGGTGTAAAATCCGACCTTGTAACCTGCCTCGCTAAGGATTGAGCAGAGAATTGCTCCCACCGACCCCTTGCCATTGGTTCCGCCTATGTGGATGAATTTCATGCCCCGCTGAGGATTGCTTAGGCGGGACATAAACAAATCCATGGCATCAAGGCCGAGTTTAATTTTAAAAAACTGGAGATTGTCAAGAAATTGCCACGCCTGTTGGTAGTTCATCTTTTCAAGTTTCATGTCGTCTTCTGTCCTCTGGCAACGACATCAAGCCTGGCGTAATCAAGATGAAGAATTTTATCACCGTGGCGGTCAAAAGCTATCTCCACCCGTCTCGGGCCGGGAATACATTTTATTTTGCCAGGACCAAACAGGGGATGGATGACCTCCATCCCAGGTGTGAACTCTATTCGGGCAGAGACAGTTTGTTTCTTGTCAACATTGACCCTAGGCTCTGGCAGGGCAAAAGCTGAGGAGCTTGCAGGTGAATTGTCGTGCGGGTGACCA
>CAZEMY010000306.1:0-2243 GCA_964513405.1 uncultured Desulfobulbaceae bacterium | reverse complement strand
TTTTCCAGAGAGAACGGAAAAGGACAATCTCAAAAAACATTCTTGCCGCAACCTGAAAGCCGTTATTGGGAGCGTCAAGAGCATCATGTTTAATCCAGGGCAGAGATTTCCCCTGACCGCAGGTTGTGGTAATTTTGAACGGCACCGGAGATTTTGCCCATTGGATGATCTTGTAACAGAATCCACCTATAAATAGGGCAACTGCAATATAGGGAATAAAGACTCCAAAAAGGTATTTCATTCCCGGAATGCTGGACCCTATCCACGCAAACAACACCAAGGCAACAACAGCCCCAAACGGGAAAGTGTACTTCATTAACGGGTAGGTGTGCTTCATTGATTCAACCCTCGTTTCAAGTTAAAAAAATAAAAATAAAAAAATAAGCTTGCCATGCCTTGGCATGGTTCTGTCTCGTATTAGTCTCTATGAACAGTTGTTAGTTGATTTGGTAAAGTTGGCAATTTCCTGTTGATTCTCTTTAATTATTGCCGAGGCACAAGCTGAATCTGTAAGGATATACCTGCCACTTTTCAGTTCTTGAACCCGGTTACGGTACAACTGCTCACGACACCCCGAGTAGATATCAAAAGCCATCAGGGTAACCCTGTCTACGCTACAGTCAAAAGAATCAAGTTGCCCCAGGAAAACCCTGAACTTTTTATCAGAGGAAAAAACCTGCCTGACAATCCATTTGAGTTCCATTATGGGAGCAAGAGCCTGGGCAGGAGTAAACTCCTGGACAGCACGAATTCGGACAAGCTGATCAAGAGGTGATTTGATTTTCTCCAAATCTGCATCACTGATGAGAATCCTGTAAATACGGGCGAGTCCATCCTTTATGTTTGCTCCAACCGGATTGGCAAACCTGTCGGCAGACTGTTTGAAAAAACTTGAGGAAACATAACTGTCAAGCGTCTTGTCAATCCAGCTTGCCACTATCTCCTTTTCTTTTTTTTCAAAAGCTTCCGTCAGTTCCATTTGCTCTCCATAATGGGCAATTATTTGGATGAACGAAACGCATCCAGAACAGATGAATTTTGCACTCTCATAGTGATTTTTACAGTGATCCAAGCGTGATACCGTGATGTGTAAGCCACTCTAAAAATGAATGGCTATTCACACAGGACAAGCTCTATCATATTTGTGATTTATTTTCAACAAAAAAAGTTGGCTGCTGTTGTCTTTTCATCTGTGCAAAGCGTCCTGATGCCCCAATATGAACAGTGATAAATCAATCATGGGATCAGTGGCAAGTTCTTCTTTGAGAGTTTTTTTCTCTTTATCGGCATCATCATCTTTCAAATCATCCCGCTCAATAAGTCCGGCGGCAATGGCCTCTTCCTTAATCTTTTCAGCCTCTCTTCTTTCCTCTTTCATTGCCGATAAATAGATATTAACTCTGCTCTGCTTCCGTCTCTCTTTGCCCCTTAAGGCTTCTTTTTTTATTTTGTTGAATTTTTTGTTGCTGTCTATCCAGCCTGCAGCCAGGCTTTTTGTTTTTTTCAGATCAAACCTTTTTCCCTGCCAAACCTCATGGGCTACAGGTTGAATTGTACTCCAGGGGAGTGAATTATCGAGGTATCTCTCCCCCGTTTCGAGATAATCAAATATACTCGGGGCAATAATATCAGGTTCAACTCCCTTATACTGGACAGAACCGCCGCTCACTCTGTAGAACTTCTGGATTGTAACTTTGAGTGCTCCCAGATCATCATATTGTTTAAAATGCAAAATTGGCAGATAGCGATTAAGATCCAGGAGAGCCTGAACTGTTCCCTTGCCATGACTGTGCTGGCTGCCTATAATCAGAGCCCGGTTATAGTCTTGAAGAACGGCCGCCATTATCTCAGAAGCTGAAGCTGAGAACTGATTGATAAGAATAATCAGCGGCCCGTCATACAGTACGGTTTTATCCGTATCCTCAAGTACTCTGACATTTTCTTCAAAATCCCTTACCTGAACCACCGGACCACCGGGCAGAAACATACCTGAAATTTTAACTGCATCAACCAAGGCACCGCCGCCATCGTTGCGGAGATCAATAATCAGGGCATCAACGCCCTCTTTTTTAAGTTTTACAACGGCACTGCGGGTATCATCGCTTACATTTCTGCCCTTTTTCCCGGCTCTCTCGACACTGAAATCACGATAAAAACTTGGAATTTTAATATACCCGGTTTTTATACCTGATTCTTTAAGGATAGTTGATTGAACATAACTCTCCTCTATACTGACCACATCC
>CAZEMY010000305.1:0-2256 GCA_964513405.1 uncultured Desulfobulbaceae bacterium | reverse complement strand
GGTAGCGAAGTTTTTCAACATCAAATTCTTCCCGACCAATACCTGTTCCAAGTGATGCTATAAGCTGTTTTATTTCCTCAGAACCAAGAATTTTGTCAAACCGGGCTTTTTCCACATTCATAATTTTACCCCGCAAAGGTAAAATAGCCTGGACAGCACGATCCCGTCCCTGTTTGGCTGAACCCCCGGCAGAATCACCCTCGACAATAAAGATCTCTCTTTCTTTTGGGTCTTTACTCTGGCATTCTGCCAGCTTGCCAGCCATCATTACAGAAATGCCGCCTTTTTTCCGGGAAAGTTCCCTCGCTTTTCTGGCAGCTTCCCTTGCCCTTGCCGCCTCAACAGCCTTGCTCAATATAGCTTTAGCTACTTTTGGGTTCTGCTCAAGATAAATGCCTAATTTTTCATTGCAGATTGATTCAACAATAGATTTTACTTCTGAATTACCAAGCTTTGTCTTTGTCTGTCCTTCAAACTGGGGATTTGGAACCCGAACAGAAATAACACAGGTAAGCCCTTCTCTAACATCATTTCCGCCCATCTTTTCTTTCAAGTTTTTAGGAACAATATCATCAGAGGCGTAACGATTGATACATTTTGTCAAGGCTGCCCTGAAGCCAGCCACATGGGTACCACCTTCTCTTGTATTAATGTTATTTACATAAGTAAAAAGTCTCTCCGAGTAACCATCATAATATTGAAAACATACCTCAACCTGAACCATATCTTTTTCGCCTTCTATAAAGACAGGTTTGGGATGGACAGTCGTTCTTTTTCTATTTAAATATTCAACATATGAGATTACTCCTCCTTCATAGAAAAACTTGTCCTCAGCACCGCTTCTCTCATCTTTTAAATAAATACGAACCCCACTATTAAGAAAGGCAAGTTCTCTTAATCTGTTTCTAACAATATCATATTTAAAAACGGTAGTTTCTGTAAAAATTGTATCATCAGGAGTAAAAACTATTTTAGTTCCGGTATGTTCACTGTCACCAATAATCTCCAAGTCAGTTACCCTTTGACCATATTCATAATTCTGTCTATATTTTTTTCCATCTCTTTTAACCGTTGCCTCCACCTTACAACTAAGTGCATTGACAACAGATATACCAACCCCATGGAGACCACCTGAAACCTTGTAACTGGAATGATCAAATTTTCCACCCGCATGAAGAGTGGTCATAACCAGTTCCAAAGCCGACATATTTTCGGTTGGATGGATTGCAACCGGAATACCACGACCATTATCCTCAACCGATACAGTGTTATCTTCATGAATTTTAACACTGATACGATCACAATATCCGGCAAGGGACTCATCAATAGAGTTATCAACAATCTCATAGATAAGATGATGAAGACCTTCTTCACTTGTATTACCAATGTACATGGACGGTCGTTTACGGACTGCTTCAAGTCCGTCAAGTATCTTTATCTGTTCTGCTCCATAAGAAGAGTTTTTTTCACTTTCACTTTCATTTTCACTCATAACTTTAACTTATCCCTGTTATCTATATATTATTTAATGTTCATTCTAAGTATTATAAAGTTATATTAACCTGTTATATCTTCATTGGCATAATTATACTCAAAAATCCATCATCATCAGGTGATGTGATAAGGCATGGACTTTCATCAGAACTTATACAGGCATCAACGACATCTCCTTCCATAACCTGAAGAGCATCAATAAAAAAACGACAATTAAAACCAAGAGTTAACGGGTCACCATTATATTTTATTTCCAGTTCATCTCTCGCTGAACCAAAATCAGCATTCTGGGAGGTGAGAACCATTAAATTTTCCGTAACTTCCATTTTTATGGCATGAAATACATCTTCGGTAAACAGATTAATCCTTTTTAAAGACTCAAGAAAACCAACTCTGTTTATATGGAGAATATTTTCTTTATTTATAACCTCAATTATAGTTTGAAAATCAGGAAAATCACCATCCTGGAGGCGAATAATCAAAATAGAATCATCAACCTGAAGAACAATTTGCTTTTCTTCAATCCCAATCATAAATAAATCACGATCTTCACAAAATTTATGTATTTCCCTGACTCCTCGTCTTGGGATTAAAATAATTGAATTCATATCCAAAGTATCAACTGAACCGGTAACTTCTCTGTTCATGATGGATAGACGATGACCATCCGAAGAAACCATTTGGAAAGACCTTTTTTCTCCATATTCAACTTTTTTCAACATAGCTGCGGTCAAGGTGAACATATTCTCCTTGTCTTTTGCT
>CAZEMY010000304.1:0-2271 GCA_964513405.1 uncultured Desulfobulbaceae bacterium | reverse complement strand
ACAAAGGTGAGAGGTGTCAGGTTTTCAGCTATTACCCTGCCCTGAACTTCCATGTCAGGAAAGACGAGCCGCCCCTCACCATGGGCAACGGGAATACCAAAGATCATCCCCTCCATGTTTTTAAACATTATTGCCGGGCTTTTTTCAATCCTGACCGTACTCCAGCGGGATTCAAAGCGACCGGACAGGTTATGGGTAAAACGGGGGCGTTTCTCTGTTTCAAGTTCAGGATAGGGTGTCCAACCCAACTGGGCAAAGAGCTGGCATCCATTGCATATTCCAAGGGAAAATGTATCCTGCCTTTCATAAAACCCGCTAAACATCTCCTGCAGCTGCTGATTAAAAAGAATGGTAGCAGCCCACCCTCTTGCTGATTCCGGCACATCCGCATAGGAGAAACCGCCCACCGCCGCCAGCCCCTGAAAAGGTGCAAGTGATATTTTTCCGCTTAACAGATCGGTCATGGTTATATCCCATGGTTCAAAGCCAGCGGCATAGAAAGCAGCTGCCATTTCCCGATCGGAATTGGAACCTTCATCGCGAAGAATTGCTACTTTGGGCTTCCTGTTATTGTCCGCAGTCAGCAGGGCCAGTGGTGCAGGCTCGGGGATAAAAGGCAGGTTGTAGTCCGGCCCTTTGCGATCAAAAATGACTTCTTTTTCCGCATCCGCAAGTTCAGGGTCGGTTTTTATCTGTAACCGTTCAAGCTGGTAAGAGGTCTCTTCCCATTCCTGGCGGAGCAGTCGCATATCTTCATCAAGAACCAGCTGCCTGTTACAGAGAATCCGAATCTCCTTATCATTTACAGAAGCCCCAAGGATAATAGGTCGCAAAACAGTACGGGAAAATTTTCCCATAACCTTAACAAGATTTTTTGTTCGACACTCAATTACCACTCCCAGTTCTTCAGAAAATAATAAAGAAAAAACATCAGCCTCCCCGTTAACCTCCAGATTCAGACCACAGTTACCGGCAAAAGCCATTTCCAGAAGGGTAACAAGCAGGCCGCCGTCACTTATATCATGACCGGCAAGAATAAGATTATCATCAATCATGCCCTGGATTACCGAAAATCCCTGTTTCACAAATTCCGGCCTGTCCATATCCGGGCAATCATTGCCATACTGCCTCAAGGTCTGTGCCAGGGCTGAACCGCCCAATCTATGTTTACCGTGAGCAAAACTTATATAAACAAGTGAAGATTCCCCTGGTTCTTTCAGGTCAGGGGTTACCACTTTTCTGATATCTGTCATGGCAGCATAGGCAGAGATTACCAGGGAACGGGGTGACTTGACCATCTCCTCACCCACCATGGTCGCCATGGAAAGGGAATCCTTACCCCCATCAACTGCCATGCCGGTGGCAATCATCGCATCCCGCATGGCACGGGCTGCATCGTTAAGAGCAGCTCCTTCCCCTGCCAGCTTGGGTGCCCACATCCAGTTGGCAGAACATTTTACCTGCTCCGGATCATCAATTTTTGCCCAGATCAGGTTTGTCCAGGCCTCACCCACAGACATTCTTGCTCCGGTTGCCGGATTAATAATCAGCTTGATCGGCTGTTCACCAATAGCAGTGGCAATACCGGAAAGACCAAAATATGATTGAGCGACAACTGCCACATTGCCAAGCGGTAACTGCAGTGGCCCACAACATTGCTGAGCCGCAACCAGACCGGTTACAGAACGGTCAACCTTGTTGGTTAAAAATCTTTTGGAACCAACCGATAACAACCGCAATACTTGCGATAATGCCTTGCGGACAGTCAGGTTTTCAGGAATTTCAAGGGGGGGAAAGCCGCCCTCTATTCTGGTGTCTGTAAACGATTTTCGGGGAATATCGCCAAGAAGGACATTAAGCTCCATATCCACAGGAGTGGAGTCATCCTGTCTGTCATGGACAATAAAGCGAAGATCTCCGCTCACCTCGCCAAGCAGTTCACAGGCGACTTTTTCCCGCTCACAAATTGCTTGAAATTCTTTAATATTTTCAGGACTGATCAAAAATCCGTTTCGCTCCTGATATTCAGCCACATAAATTTCCAGCACCGACATGGTGGGATCACCGACCCGGATATTGCGGATCTCTATCCGGCCGCCGGAGTTTTCCACCAGTTCCTTGAGGACATTGGCAGGTCCGCCCGCTCCCTGGTCATGGATAACATCCACCAGGGTTTTGTCGCCCATCTCGTTACAGGCCCGGATGACTCGGTTCATTTTCTGCTCCATTTCCGCATCGCCCCGCTGGACGGCATTGAAATCAAGCTCTTCT
>CAZEMY010000303.1:0-2272 GCA_964513405.1 uncultured Desulfobulbaceae bacterium | reverse complement strand
AATGTGTCCAGCCCTGCCGGAGAGATTATGCGGTTGTTGAGAGCTTAAAGAGAACAGGGAAGGGGCAGAAACCTTCTGGTGTCGATAAAGAGAAAAGGAAATATTTTTTCTCCATGCATGACCTTTGTGCCGTTGATGTTCTGCCGGAGTTACGGGATGCCGGGGTCGGCTGTCTTAAGATAGAGGGAAGACTTAAAAGTGCCTCTTATGTGGCAAACTGTGTTTCTGCCTATCGGATGGCTCTGGATTGTATGGATGAGCCGCTTGCCGAGCAGGAACGGGTCTTGCGGGAAGCCCACCGCCTTTTGGATGCAGCCATGGCAAGGAAAAGATCATCCGGTTATATGTTTTCAAAAAACCCGGTTGAGGCCGTCAGCCCGGAAATATCCGGTTCCAGCGGTCAGTTACTTGGCAGGGTGGAAAAAATATCCTTTGCTGGCGGGGGCGGCCAACCGGGTCTTTTCAAGCTTTTTGTCCCCTTGGTCGAATCGGTTTCAGTTGGGGACAGGGTAAGGTTTCATGATGACAAGAGTGGCACCCGTTCTGCCTGTACTCTGCGATTTATTGAGACAGGTGGAAAACGATGTAAACAGGCACAGGCAGGGGGCAAGGTCTGGCTGGGTATGCACGGAGATTTGAAATCCATCCGCAGGGATAACTTTGCGGGCAGTCTCTATCGGGTTGATGTAAAGGGACGGATTAATATTGAGCGAAAAGGTATTCAGAGAACAAAACATCTTAAAGGAATCAGGGTTAATGCGAATGGTCGCCAGGTAAACAGGATTTTGGATGAGCTTGGCTGGAAAGCAACCCATGACAGACAAAAAAGTCCTCCTCAAAGAGATCGGCAGAGTTTTGGCCGACGACAGGATTACGGAAGGAAAAAAACAGGAACAGGAGCAGGGGCGGGGAGCAGGTCAAAAACAATACCTTGCTGGCTTGGGGTGCGGAATATCCATGACCTTAAACAGCGTCTACCATTTCGACCTGCCCGCTTACTTCTTCCTCTGAGCAAAGATAATATTCGAGGTATGTCTGCCCATAAGGGGGTGGTCAAAAAAAATCAGGGCCGGATTATCTGGCAGCTTCCCCCGGTTATTGAGGAGATGGATCTTAAATGGTTCAGAGACGAGATTCGTAAACTTGTTACCAGCGGGTTCCAGCGTTTTGAACTTGGACATTTTGCTCAGCATGAACTTTTTTCCGATTACAAGGGAAATGAAAATGTAAATGGAAAAAAAGAATTCAGACCCAGATCCAGAACCAGATTCAAACCAAAATCCATAAACCTTGAACTCTTTGGCCATTACAGCTTGAATGTTCTTAATTCAGCAGCTCTGCAAATGGTTAATAAGGTTGGTTTGCGTGGGGTTGCTTTTTCGCTTGAAACAGAGTCTGGCAATCTTAGGGCGGCCTTTGCTGATTTTGCCGGGGATCGTCAAAAATACAGGGGCAGCAGAATGTTGACAGGTCTCTTCGTTTATGGGAGACCGCCTTTGTTTACAGCTCGTCTTGATTTAAGAAATTATAACCAGCCTCGGCAGGTGGAGAGTCCGAGGGAGGAGAGATTTACCATTGAACGACGGGAAGGATTAACCAGAGTTCGTTCTGTTCTCCCTTTTTCCCTGTTACACCTGCAAGATGAAATTGTTGAATCGGGAATAGACTACATGGTATTTGATTTAAGTGGTTCTCCGATAAAGCAGGAGGTCGCCATTGTCAACTCTCTGCTCACGAACCCCGGTAAACGCCGTCAGCAGGTGCTGAGCGGAAATTACCATGGGGTTATGGTCTAAGAGTGGTAGGAGTGGTGCTGGTTTGATTTCTTCGGAACGCTGGGCCAGCGACCCTGCCATTTGTATAACAAAATAAAGTAACATAATGAAAAATAAAGAAATATTAATTAGACTATACCGGGTTCTTGAACCATACCGGAAAAAGCTTGTCATTGCCATGGTGGCCATGGTGGCAGTGGCGGGATTTGCCGGGGCCCAGGCCTATATAGTCAAGCCGCTTCTCGATGAAATATTTGTCAATAAAGACCCTTTTCTTCTTAACCTTCTTCCCTTGGCGTTGCTGGCTATTTTTTTTGTAAAAGGTATTTTTTACTTTGTTTACTCGTATCTGCTTGAATGGGTTGGTCAATGCGTAATTCGTGATCTTCGTAACCGGATTTTTGCCCATATAAATGCTCTTTCCATGTCTTTTTATCATCAAACCCCCACAGGTGAACTTATTTCAAGAATAATCACTGATGTGACTCTTCTTCAGG
>CAZEMY010000302.1:0-2303 GCA_964513405.1 uncultured Desulfobulbaceae bacterium | reverse complement strand
TGGATGCGTCCATGGAACCTTCTGCCGCCCCGGCTCCGACCAGAGTGTGGATCTCGTCAATAAAGAGAATTATTTCTCCGGCTTTTTGTTCCACTTCCTTGAGAACTGCTTTTAAGCGGTCTTCAAATTCTCCCCGATACTTTGCTCCGGCAATCAGGAGACCAAGGTCAAGGGAGAGAAGCTGTTTCCCATCTAAGGTCGCCGGAATATCACCGTTGACAATCCGTTGAGCGAGACCTTCGACAATAGCAGTTTTCCCTACTCCCGGCTCCCCGATCAGGATAGGATTGTTTTTTGTTCTTCGGCTCAAGACCTGAATAATTCTTCGCACCTCTTCGTCCCGGCCGATTACCGGATCTAATTTGCCCTGTCTGGCGACATCGGTTAAATTACGGGCATATTTTTCCAGAGCCTGATATTTATCTTCCGGGTATGGGTCGGTGACTCGCTGGTTACCACGGATTGTGGTCAGGCCTTTAAGGAAGTTGTCGTTATCGATTCCCCGGTTGCTGAGCATCAGGGCGGCAGAGCTGTTTTTTGCGGCAATGATGGCCATGAAAAGATGTTCCTGGCTTACATATTCGTCCTCCATATTGCCGGCAATCTTGAATGCCTGATCCAGCAGATTACGAAAATCCTGCGAGGCATACGATTGTCCCGCTCCTGCCCCGGAAACTTTGGGAAGTTTATCGATCAGCTGGTTGACTTCGCTTAGGATAACTGCCGGCTCGACCCCCATTTTCTGAAGGACAGGGACGACAACTCCATCCGGTTGCTCTATAATTGTCTTGAGCAGGTGTTCCGGCTGCAACTCCTGGTTTCCATTGTTCTGAGCCAGGGTCTGGGCTGTCTGGATGGCTTCCTGTGATTTAAGTGTGAACTTGTCAAGCTGCATATATCTTCTCCCTTGCGAATAGTTACTTTTATTGTAAATCAATCATATTTATTTCTTTTGCAAAAGAAGATAAGGATGTTTTTTTGTTGTGTCAAGAATTTGGCAGAGGGCGGGGAGAGGAGGAAAGTTGCGGATAACAAGGCGGAAAAACAAAAAGCCCTCGTCTTTTAAAGACGGGGCTTTTTGTTTTTTGTGAAACAGTACAATACTAACAGGAAGTGGTTCACCCGCAAGAGCCGGAACTGCAAGAGCCTGAACTACAGCCGCCACCGCCTAAAGGAGTGGTTGAGGTTATGGAGAAACCTGATTTATATCCGGCCTCAATAAAGTCCACTTTGATTGTTCCACAGGAAGTCAGCAACTCTTCATCAACGAGAAAAGTAATGGAATCTTCCTTAAATGATTTGTCGTTATCTTTTGGCTCATCCAGAGCCAATCCCAGAGAGGGGCCTGCTCAGCCACCCTGCATCATGGATATACGAACCGCCGATTCAATGTTGTTTTGGGCGAGATATGTTTTTAAATTCTCAACCGCAGAGCTTGTTACTTCAAACACGATTTCCTCCTGCAAAGTAAATTAAAAGTAATAATAAACTGACCAACTGCTGGAACAATAATCATTCTTTGTAAAAAAAACAATCATGAATTTTTTTATTAATGTTTAAGTGTTTCGGGTAATTTTTTTAAAATGTTGTTAGAATGAGGGAGTTGGGCAGGTACTGTTGGGATATTGCAGGGACAATAGTCAAACACTTCAATGGTGTGTAGTTTTTCACTGATTCCGCACCAACCCGAATATTTACGCTTAACGGGAAGATTGAAATTTAATAAAAAAGGACATGAGTGATGAGAAAAATTGTAATTTCCACGGGTGGTGGTGATGCTCCCGGCTTGAATGCTGTTATTTTTGCAGTGGTTAATGCGGCCGCGAAACGGGGTTGGGAAGTGTATGGTAGCCCGTCCGGTTACAAAGGTTTGCTTGACCTGGAGGAGCTTATTCTTCTAACTCCCAAAGATGTGCGGGGAATTACCCCCATAGGTGGGACAATTATTGGTTCAACCAACAAGGGACATCCTTTCAGGAAACCAGTGGTTAATCTTGCCGGTGAGACGACCATCGTTGATGTTTCCGGGTTGATAATGAAAAATTTTAACAGGATGGGGTTCTTCTGCCATATTGCTGTTGGTGGTGACGGCAGTATGGAGATTGCTCATCGTTTTGCCGGCATAGGAATGCCGGTTATCGGGGTGCCGAAAACCATTGACAATGATCTTGAAGCCACTGACCGGACCTTTGGTTTTGATACAGCAGTTGATACTGCCACAGATGCCCTGGACAAACTTCATTCCACAGCCAAGTCCCATGACCGGGTCATGGTGGTGGAGGTCATGGGCAGAGATTCGGGAT
>CAZEMY010000301.1:0-2316 GCA_964513405.1 uncultured Desulfobulbaceae bacterium | reverse complement strand
AGCCTTTGGCTGCTGACCATTCTGTCCTCTGTCCTCTGATTTCTGTCTTCTGATAAAGACAGATTGTGCTTTACAGAAATTTAAACCCTGAAACCTGAAAACTATTGCAAATTGAGGATAATAGATAAGATTATGAATATAATTAGCAAACTAACCCCAAAGACTCTTAAAAATAAACTGATTGTCGGACTCGCTATTCTGATTGTCCTAACCCTTGCCATCGGCAAGCCGACCGCCTATTATTTTGCTGAGAAACAGTTTTACGAACAGCATAAACAAAAGGTTGAAAACCTCGTTACGGATGCTCAGCGTAAACTGCTCCAATCCCCCCTTGAAAAACTGACACTGCTTGCCAATACAATGAGCATGCTGCCTACAGTACAACAGGATTTAGCGGTGGAGGACAGGGATAACCTGCTCGCCTTTGCCATGCCTATCTACAAAGAGTTGCAGGAAGATATGGACATCAATGTCTTTCATTTTCATCTGCCCCCTGCCACTTCCTTTCTCCGTCTTCAGAAACCGGAAAAATTTGGCGATGATCTCTCAAGCTTCCGTCATACGGTCAACTTTGTTAACCGAGAGAAAAAAGAGGTCGCCGGGCTGGAGATAGGCCGGGCTGGAATATCCATCCGGGCTGTCAGTCCTGTTTTCAACCAGGGAGCCCATGTCGGATCGGTTGAATTCGGTGCCCCCATAAATGATCGCCTCGCAAAAATGGTCAAAGAGATAACTCACAATGACATTTCAGTAATCATTCCCCAGGATAACAAATTTGTTTATCAGGTTAGGAGTCACAATTTTACCATCCCGGCAAAAAAATATTCTTTTCTGCAACAAGTCCTGACCCAGGAGGAAATTATAATAAAAAAAGTTGCCCAAAATAGCCGCAACCTTGTGACCGCATACATGCCCTTAAAAGATTATTCCGGCAATAATGTCGCTATTCTGGAAGTTCCCCATGATGTAAGCACTGAGCTGGCAGAACTTAAAAAACAGGTTTTAATAATTTCCATTATGGCAGCAGGCGGTCTGCTTATTGCACAAATTGCCCTGTTTCTAATTTTTCATTTTATTATCAACAAACCCCTGAGCAGAATTGGTACCATTTTGGAAAAAGCTGGCAAGGGAGAATTAAATCAGCCAGATGTAAAAGAGATATCCAAAAAAAATGGCACAAGGGGAGATGAGTTTTCAGCACTTACCTCCAATATAGGTATATTTCTTGACCAGATACGGAGAATGATACAAGCTGTCACCCTGAAAAGTGAAAATCTTCACACCTCTGCTAATACAATGGCAACCCTCTCGGAACAAATGAATAACAGTGCCGAACGCGGTGCGATTCGCTCAGATAATGTTGCCAGGGCAACCGAAGAGATGAGCAGTAATATGGTCGATGTGGCAGCAGCTACAGAACAGGCAGCTGCCAATGTGAACATGATGAGTGCTGCCACTGAAGAGATTAATAATACAGTGGGCGATATCCGCAACTCAACTGCCAAAGCAAAAGATATGACCGCTCAAGCTGTAAAGGAAGTCACTAATATTTCAGGAAAAGTTGATGAACTCGGTGTCTCTGCCAGGGATATCGGCAAGGTTACGGAAACAATTAATGATATATCCTCCCAAACCAATCTCCTCGCTCTAAACGCCACCATTGAAGCGGCCCGGGCCGGAGAGGCCGGCAAAGGCTTTGCGGTTGTTGCCAATGAGATCAAGGAACTTGCCAAACAAACCGCCGATGCCACCGGTGAGATCAAAAACCGGATTGAATCTATCCAGAACTCCACTGCGACAACAGTGAGCGGAACCAAACACATCAGCGTAATAATAAAGGAAATAGATGAAATTGTTTCAAGTATTTCCCAGGCCCTTGAAGAACAGGCGGCAACCATGGATGAATTGACTGTAAACATCCAGCAGGCAGGAGAGGGAATTGGCGAAGTTGCTGAAAAAGTTGCCCACAGCTCTGCTGCTTCCCAGGAAATTGCCGACGATATAACCCATGTTAAGCAAGGTAATGACGAAATAAGCACGGGTAGCGAACAGATAAAAGCCAAAGCCATTGAGTTAAAAAAACTCTCCGACAGCCTAAACAGATTGACGGAGAAATTCAGGACATAACATACTAACCATCTAACTATTGGAATACTAAAGTGAATAATTAAAAAACAACAAAGTCAGTTCCCGTAGGTCGGATTAGCGTAAACAAGAATGAAGACAGAAAACAGGAAAAACTAAAAACAATCGAAAAGTAACGACACAGCAAGGCCTTAGCGTAATCCGACAACACGGTGAGAGTCGGATTACGCT
>CAZEMY010000300.1:0-2342 GCA_964513405.1 uncultured Desulfobulbaceae bacterium | reverse complement strand
ATATCCGGACAAGGCAACCCTGGCAAAGGCGTATAATCATCTTGCTGAGGCATACAGGATTTGTGGGAAATATGAAGAGGCAGAAAAAAGTTTTAGCAAGTCTTTGACCGTTAATGAAGAGCTGCACGGTAAAGATCACCCGGCGGTGGGATCTGTGTTGCAGGAATTAAGCAAGTTGTGTGAACGACAGAAGAAGATGGATGAGGCAAAAGATTATCAGGACAGGGCTGCTGTAATTTTCCAGAAAATTCTTGAGGAGCAGGAGGCCAGTGACAACCACTCTGAAAGGTTGACACTGTAAAGCCCCTTTGTAACACTGTAACGCCACAGCTTCGCAGTGTTACGATATTACGAGTATAAGGCGGCTATAACGCCAGTGTCAATTAATTAAAACTTCACCATGTGCCTACGGTATCACGATAACTTGTCCCGCAGACAGGTAACATCCTCATCCTCTAAATAATCCTGAAAAGGCATCATTCTATCAATCACTCCGCCGGGCAACAACTCAACAACTCTGTTGGCAATGGTATCAACAAACTGGTGATCGTGTGATGAGAACAATATTACTTCGGCAAAGTCGATAAGGCCATTATTAAGGGCCGTGATTGATTCCAGATCCAGATGATTGGTGGGTTCGTCCATAATAAGGCAATTGGCATCTGAAAGCATCATTCTCGCCAGCAGACAGCGTACTTTTTCACCTCCGGAGAGTACACTTGTCTTTTTCAGGGCTTCTTCGCCGGAAAAAAGCATCTTGCCCAGGAACCCCCGGGCAAAGCTCTCACCCTCGGTAATGGGGGTATACTCGCCAAGCCAATCAACCAAGGTGACATCTTTGTTGAAAAAGGAACTGTTTTCTTTGCCAAAATAGGAGTGATTCATGGTGACTCCCCAGCGAAAACTGCCGCTGTCTGGTTCGAGTTCTCCGGTGAGAATTTGAAAAAGTATGGTTTTGGCAAGACTGTTACTGCCCACAAACGCAATCTTATCCCCTTTGTTCACAGTGAGATCAAGATTTTTAAAAAGAGTAACTCCGTCTACTGTTTTACTGAGATTTTTAATTTCCAGAATTATATCACCACAGGGCCTGTTCGCTTTAAAGCAGATAAACGGGTATTTTCTGGATGAGGTCGGCATCTCTTCAAGGGTTAATTTATCCAGCAGTTTCTTTCTTGATGTTGCCTGTTTGGCTTTAGAAGCATTAGAAGAGAAACGCAGGATAAAGTCTTTTAGTTCCTTTGCCTTGACCGTTGCTTTTTTGTTCTCATTTTGTTTCTGCTGCAGTACCAGTTGGCTGGCCTGATACCAGAAATCATAGTTACCGACATATGTGGTAATTTTGCCAAAATCAATATCTGCCACATGGGTACACACCTGGTTAAGAAAGTGACGGTCATGGGAGACTATAATGACGGTATTTTTAAACCTGTCCAGGAAGTTTTCCAGCCAGATTATGGAATCAATATCAAGGTTATTGGTTGGCTCATCAAGGAGGAGAATATCCGGATTACCGAAAAGAGCCTGAGCCAGTAAAACCCGCACCTTCTCGCCGCCTTCCAGTTCCCGCATGTTTTTTTGAATAAGTTCCTCTGTGATACCTAAGCCACTAAGTAAAACAGCAGCCTCCGACTCTGCCTCGTAGCCATTTAATTCATCTACTTCGGCCTCAAGCTCTCCACTGCGAACCCCGTCTTCCTCGGTGAAATCCGCTTTTGCGTATAGTGCTTCCCTTTCGGCCAGCAATTCGTAGAGACGCTTGTGTCCCATGATAACAACATCAAGCACTTTAACATCATCAAAGGCAAACTGATCCTGCCTGAGAACTGCAATATGTTCCTTGCTGCCAACGGAAACAGTCCCGCGATCCGGTTCAAAATCACCGGCAAGAATCTTCAAAAATGTTGTTTTCCCCGCACCGTTGGCTCCGATAAGTCCGTAACAGTTTCCAGGGGTGAACTTTATATTGACATCCTGGAAAATGACCCTTTTTCCGTAAGAGAGAGCTACGCCAGTTGCAGTAATCATACATTTCCTTTTTTTTTCACAGGGTACAAACAGTAATAACAGTCTGTCATGACGCTGTAATATTTGTAGTCGTAATTTTTATTGAAGAAAATTCTTACCATTTGATAATATTTTCGCTTTTGACATAACTGAATCCATCCGGGGTACATAAACATTTCGTTACCATGACGCAACCTGTTTTTACAGCTTACGGCACAGCGGTTCTGATTATTAACTTTAAACATGGAAACGGAGACGGTGGTTATCCGTAATGACCTAGGAGCTTGTCCGAGAATAGGCATTTTTAAAAAAATAGCACAGCCATATAGGTGATA
>CAZEMY010000299.1:0-2355 GCA_964513405.1 uncultured Desulfobulbaceae bacterium | reverse complement strand
GGTTCGCTCGATTCGGCTCGTCCGCTATATTAGACATATGCGGGCGAGCCGAATCGAGCGAAAATGGGGTGATATTCGAATATTTAACCAATATTCAAACCTTTTTCAGCCAACTCCACTGCCCGTCGCAATCCTCTTGCCTTGTTCAGGGTTTCCTCATACTCTTTGTCCGGATCAGAATCGGCTACAATCCCGGCTCCTGCCTGGATGGTAAGCTGAAAACTGCCGTCTTCTTCGAGCTCACGCAGAACAAAGGTGCGAATGGTTATGCAAAAATCCATATTTCCGGAAAAGCCAAAATAGCCGACGGCACCGGCATAAGGGCCGCGCCGCTCTGTTTCCAGTTCATCAATAATTTCCATAGCCCTTATTTTTGCAGCTCCACTGACCGTTCCCGCCGGGAAACACGCCTTAAACACATCAAACTGGTCTTTATCCGCGGCAAGGGTACCGTGAACACCAGAGACAATATGCATCACATGACTATACCTTTCAACAATCAATAAATCACTTACCCGCACAGAACCAGGTTCAGCCACCCTGCCCACATCGTTGCGGCCAAGATCAACCAGCATCAGGTGTTCTGCCCTTTCCTTGGGGTCGGCAAGCAATTCCTCCTCAAGGGCTTTATCTTCTCTGCCCGTGCTGCCTCTCATTCTCGTGCCGGCAATAGGTCGCAACTCTATTTCGTTATCTTCAAGACGCACCAGAATTTCCGGTGAGGAACCTATCAGGATATCCTTGTCAAGACGGAGATAGAACAGGTATGGACTGGGATTGATATTTCTGAGTGCCCGGTAAAGAACAAAAGGATCAAGCCCGGTAAGAGTGGTAAACCGCTGGGAAAGAACGACCTGAATAATATCCCCGGCAAGGATATACTCTCTCGCCTTTTCCACCATGGCGGAAAACTCTTCTCTCTTTAAATTGGATGAAAACCGGTGGGATGAATGCTCACAACCAGTATCGGAAACCGGAATCGGCTCTCTGATACGGGAAATTATTTTTTCAATCCGCAGGCCACCTTCTTCATAAATTTCAGCAACACCCCGGCCTGGTTCTGCCTGCAGGTTACAGACAATGGTTACGCTCTGCTGTTTTGCATCATGAATCAGGACTACCCTTGGCACCATGAAGGATGAATCCGGTTGCTCAAGAGGGGCATGGCTATCGGGAATATCTTCAATAAAACGCACCATGTCATAACCGTGAAAACCAACCGCTCCCCCATAAAACCTTGGTAAACCAGGCTGATCAACACAGGAGAATGAGTCAAGCAGTTTTTTCAGTTCGTCAATGGGATTGCAGCCTCTGATTTTCTCTTTCTGCCGCTCACCTATGCGGTCTGACCAGAAAAGAGAGACATCATCCATCCTGCTGGTGAAGGTTACCAGAGGGTCAAGACCTATAAATGAATAACGACCCCATTTCTCGCCTCCCTCCATGGATTCAAAGAGAAAACCATGGCTCCGTTTGCCAACTACTTTGGCAAAAAGAGTAAGCGGAGTGTCAAGATCGGCAATAATTGTTCGATATACGGGAACCAACCCGGATTTCTCAAACATTTCTGTGCATGTATCGAGATCAGGCACAAGCATAATCAAGTTTAAATGAAAAAGTTATGGTTAAGCGAACTGTCAGAGGGAAAGAACACACAAAACATGACAGCTCACATAAAAACAGGCCATGAAAGCATAAAGCTGCCATGACCTGTTTATTGTTACTTATCCGGTAACAAAATAAAGCGACGAACCATCAGATAATCAGCCAAGGGGCTGCATTCTGTTAACTCTTTTCGTCAGGCGGGACACCTTGCGGGCAGCAGTCTTTTTGTGAATGGAACCCTTGGCTGCGGTCTTGAAAATTATAGGGGTAGCCACAGCAAGAGCTTCCTTTGCCTGCTCCTCAGAACCAGCCACCAATGCCTCTTCCACCTTACGAACAAGACCTTTCATTCTGGTTTTATTCATTCGGTTACGAAGACGGCGTACCTTGGATTGACGATCTCTTTTTATTGCGGACTTATGGTTGGCCATGCAGAACACTCCTTGTATATTTCTGTTTTTCTAATTTTGATAAATTACTGTTTGTGAAAAAACCTTTTACAATATCCAATTTCAAGACAACTGTCAAGGGTATAAAAATAATCCGGATATTCGACATAAGCCGGTTCCCGTAGGTCGGATTAGCGAAAATAAGGATGAAGATAAAAAACACGGCGAACCTAAAATAACCGAAAAATATCGACACAGCAAGGTGTGAGCGTAATCCGACAACACTGTGACCGTCGGATTACGCTAACGCTAATCCGACCTACGCATCTGACTTTTTGTAGGTTCGTCTCTTAATATTGCT
>CAZEMY010000298.1:0-2355 GCA_964513405.1 uncultured Desulfobulbaceae bacterium | reverse complement strand
TGCGGTTATGCTTTCTGCTGAATCGGCGGTTGGTAACTATCCGGTTAAAACTGTACGGCATATGGTAAAAATATGCATCGAGGCTGAAAAACAGGAACAGGCACGGGTTTCCGGGCATAGGTTGGAAAGTTATTTCGCCAATGTAGAGGAAACCCTGACCATGTCTGTCATGTATGCCGCCAACCATTTGCAGGTCAGGGCTATTGGTACACTTACCGAATCAGGACAAACACCGATGCTCATGTCAAGAATAAGCTCAGGTATTCCCATTTACGGGATAAGCCGTAATCAGAAAACCCTGCGGAAGATGACCATGTTTCGCGGGGTGCATCCTGTATTCTTTGATGTTATGGAGGCGGATGTAAACCATCAGCACACGGAAGCGGCGGGGGTTTTAGTCAGGGAGGGAATGGTTGGTAAAGGTGACTTTGTTATAACTACTTGCGGAACTGATCCCGGTCTGAGCGGTGGCACCAATGCCATGAAGATTATCCAGGTAGCTTGATCAGAAGACAGAAGACAGAATAGTATGCAGCCAAAGGCTGGTATAAACTACACTTAACTGCTTACCTGATCTATCCTCTGTTCACTCTATTCACCAGGTAAGCGGATACTCCGAATGCGAAGCATCAAACCATTCTGGCTTCTGGCTTCTGTCTTCTGATAACCCTGGTGGTACCGCTCTGCGGTGTCACCTTTCATCGATTTGAGATTGATTTGAGTATGAAAAAAATGATTCTTTCCCCATCTCTGTTGTCATCTGATTTCAGTCGCCTTGGCGAAGAACTAGTAGCCCTTGAGGAGGCTGGTCTGTCCTGGGTACACTGGGATGTGATGGACGGGGCATTTGTTCCCAATATTACCATGGGGCCGGGGATAATAGCTGCCTGCCGGAAAAATAGCAGTCTGTTCTTTGATGTTCACCTGATGATTAATGAACCAGGCAAATATGTGGAAGAATTTGTTGATGCCGGAGCTGACCTTGTCTGTGTCCATAGCGAAGCAGACCACCATCTGGAGAGAACCCTCAGTGAAATATCCCGGCTCGGAGCCAAACCCGCAGTTGCTCTTAACCCTCATACACCACTTTCGCAAATTGAGTACCTGCTCCCCCAACTGTATATGGTGTTGATTATGAGCGTCAATCCCGGCTTTGGCGGTCAAAAGTTCATCCCTTTTTGTATGGAAAAAGTCAGAGATCTTAAAAAGATGATTATCGACCAGAAAGCCGATACCCTGATTCAGATAGACGGGGGCGTTACCATGGAAAATGCGGCCGATATTGTCCATGCCGGGGCCGATATTCTGGTTTCCGGATCTGCTTTTTTTGCTTTTCCCCCCTATGAAAAGAGGTATCATGATTTCCTTGCATCATGCGAACATGCGAGGTAGTTTTCTGGTATTTATTTTTTTGAAGATATAATTTTTTATTGCCATGGAAACCCCAGAATTTTACATGAGTGAGGCTCTGAAGGAGGCAGAAAAAGCCCTCCTTGAAGGTGAGTTTCCCGTAGGGTGTGTTCTGGTGCAGGACGGGGAAGTTATCAGGAGGGGGCATCGGCAAAACAGCCGGGAACGAGGCTGTAATGAGATTGATCATGCAGAAGTCCTCACTCTTCGCCAGCTTCTAAGAGAACAACCTGGACTTGACTGCTCAAAACTTACAGTTTTTTCCACCATGGAACCCTGCCTGATGTGTTATTCCACCATGCTCCTCTCCGGCATCCGTCATTTTGTCTATGGCTATGAAGATGTGATGGGGGGCGGGACAAATCTAAACCTTGCCATCCTTAGTCCACTCTACCGTGATATGGAGGTCAGAATAGAGCGGGCTGTCCTTCGAGACCAATGTCTGCTTCTCTTCAAACGGTTTTTCCAGAATCATTCCTATTGGCAGGGCAGTTTGCTCGCCGACTATACTCTTTCCCGGAAAATTGAGAGTTCGTAAAGTACAGCTCATTCAATTTTAATTATAAGTTATTGTCGGCTGACTTTTGCTTAAACACTCTGTAGATTAAGAGAAGTACTGTATACAGGTTTTGTAGTAACAATTTCTATTGGTAATTGGTTGGCTTAGGCTATGTTAAATTTATTCATGACGGAATGCCTGTCGTCTTCAGGTGACATTGTTTTTTAATTGGAGGAATAAGGCTGTGAATTTGAAAAAAATCAGTAGAATTATTACGAGCGGAGTTGTTGCCCTGTTTTTCTGTGGCAGCATGGTGGGTTTTGCTTATGGTGCCACTGATGCCATGGCTGAAGGAGCAGACAAGTCTGCACAGGAGGCAGTCACGGAAGAGGCTTCAGATAAGATTATTGACCTTACCAACCCGGAAGATGTGCTGAATCCTGACA
>CAZEMY010000297.1:0-2356 GCA_964513405.1 uncultured Desulfobulbaceae bacterium | reverse complement strand
TCGGCAAACTCAATGGCTCCGTCGCCGCCATACTGCCAGTGCCTTGACAGGGCAACCCTTGCCCCGGCGTGTTCACACATCCTTTTTACCGCTTTGATTTCATTATCGGTATCTGTGTAAAAGGCATTAATACAGACAACCGGGTTGATACCTGCTTTTTTAACGGTCTGGATATGGTGAATAAGGTTTTTACAGCCCTCTTCAACCCAGCCGACATTCTCACCCTGATACTCTTTGGGCATGGGTTTGCCAGGTACAGGAATAGGTGCTCCACCGTGACATTTAAGAGCCCGGATGGTGGCAACTATAACCGCACAGTTAGGCTTCAATCCTGAATAACGGCATTTCTGGTTCCAGAACTTCTCAAAGCCGATATCGGCTCCAAACCCGGATTCTGTTACATTATAATCAGCCAGTTTAAGAGCCACCCGGTCAGCAATAACAGAGGACTGGCCAATGGCAATATTGGCAAAAGGCCCGGCATGGACAATTATCGGTTGCCCCTCAAGGGTCTGCATCATGTTGGGGTTGATGGCATCAACCATCCAGGCGGTCATTGCCCCGGCTACTTCTAAATCTGTGGTCGTGATTGGTCTATCCTGTTTGTCATAGGCAACAACCATTTTGCCTATTCTTTTCCGCATATCTTTCAAGTCTCTGGCAATGGAGAGGATAGCCATGATTTCGGAGCTGACCGCAATGTTGAATCCTGACTGCATGGTCATACCGTCCATTTTGCCGCCGATACCGGTGGTGATGTTCCTTAATGCCTGGGAACAGAAATCAATAATCCAGCGGAATTCCACTTTCTTGGGGTGAATGTCAAGTCGTTTCAGGTTTCTCTGGGCAAGCTGTTCGTCGGTATAGTTGCATTCATGCTGCATACGGGCATTGAGAGCCGTCATGCCGAGATTGTGGGCATTCATGATGGCGTTGATGTCCCCAGTCATGCCGAGAGAAAAGGGGGTTAAAGGAATACATTGAGCCAAGCCGCCGCCAGCGGCAGAACCCTTTATATTCATGGTCGGACCACCGGATGGCTGGCGAATGGCACCTATTACAGATTTACCCTTCTTGCCCAGCCCCTGAATCAGTCCCATGGCACTTGTTGACTTTCCTTCTCCCAGCGGAGTCGGCGTGATAGCGGTTACATCGACATATTTTCCGTCCGGCTTGTCTTTTAATCTGTCAAGGATTTTTGTGTAATCCAGCTTGGCAAGATAATGACCATGGGGCAGGAGTTCTTCCTTCTTAAGGCCGAGTTGTTCACCTATTTCGTAAATCGTTTTCATCCGGCTTTCCGCTTCTTCTGCAATTTCCCAGTCAGCATGTTTGGTGGGATCAAGAGCCATAGTGGAGACCTCCTTGTTGTTGGTAAAAAAATGGGGGATTGGTAAGGTTATACAGAAAAAACCCGTACATGCCTGATATGATATCTAATAAAACCTGAATTTATAATGTTGTCAAGTTGTATAAAACAGGACTGGATATTCGGCATAGTGCCGGGGAGAAATAGTTCATGCGTAGGTCGGATTAGCGGGTAAAATGAAAAAACTGATAAACAGAAAAGACTACAATCAACCCAGGAAATAAATAATGGCAAGGTATGAGCGTAATCCGACTCTCACCATGATGTCGGATTACGCTTATACCTTGCTGTATTGTACTTCCCGGTTATTTTTTATTTATCGTGTTTTTTTATCGTTATTCTTATTTACGCTAATACGACCTACTGTGCTGAATTTATAATGTTGCCAAGTTGTATAAAAGAGGAAATACAGGCGGGAATATCTGCCTGCCATTAAAACAAACCGGTAAACCGGCTTTTGAAGTCATCATGGAGGGGAATCATAACTTCACGCATGGAAGGTTCTGCACCAGCAGTGGTGCGGAGATTGAAGATATGTTGCCATTCCATCAGGTTGGCATAGACTATCAGCTCGGTTTTGCACGAGTTTGGCAGCACTGTTCGGGCTGCCTGGGCGGTGGATGAGTGTTCTTTTATGAGTTGCAGGTATATGGTTTCAGTTTCCTGCATGGCTTTTTGCCAGAGATTATATTGCTGGCTGCCTTCCTTAAAAAACATAGGTTTTATAAAGGTTAATTCACTGCCGAATCTGTTGCCCGCGTAACTGCAGTACCGTTGGCTTTCCTGGAGGAATGAGCATGTTCGGTGTCTGACAATTTCATGGGTAATTGCCCGGTTTATAATAAATTTTACCGCAATGTAGCGGTGTTTTATTCTTAAGTTATCAGGCAGTTTATCAATTTCTGCCAACTCTACTTTTCTGACCTCAATTTTTCTTTGCAGTAATTTCTCTCCAGTGGGGATAGTTTGGAAAAAGTATGGGTGGCT
>CAZEMY010000296.1:0-2392 GCA_964513405.1 uncultured Desulfobulbaceae bacterium | reverse complement strand
TCATCGGCCAGTTCCTGAGCAGGCTGAGCGATTTCAGGGGTATGAGTTTTATCACGACAATACCTGACCATCATCTTGGCACAAATACGACCCTCGGCATGGGAACCGGCAGAGAATTTATGACCGGAAGCACCAACACCATCACCGGCAGTAAACAGACCATCAACAGTGGTCATCCGGTTGTATCCCCATTTGTACTTGTGGGCACGGGTACCATCAACCTCAGGAACCCAGTCTTCTTCAGGACCAGATGTCCAGATACCACAACAACCGGAATGGGACCCAAGCATATAGGGTTCGGTTGGCATAATCTCAGAACCTACTTTTTCAGGCTCAGTATTCGTACCGGCCCAGAGACCAGCCTGACCTACAGACATATCAAGAAAATCTTCCCAGGCCTCGGACTCGAGATGCTTCCAGAATTTTTTCACATCTTTTGGGGACATGCCGGCATCTCTTCGCTCATCAAGAAAGGCATTCAGAGCAACATCGGTAGCCATAAAAATCGGACCGCGACCAGCTTTCATCTCTTCAATCATCAAATGGTTACGCAGACAGGTCGGAGTAACCGCTGAAGCACCATAAGGCATGAATTTACCCAGCTCATCCTTAACAGAGTCAGAGTTGGCATAGAACTCACCAAGACCATTTTGTACTTTAGCTTTAAAGAGAAGAAACCACGCACCAACCGGACCATAACCATCTTTAAAACGAGCCGGGGTGAAACGGTTTTCCATCATGGTCAGGGTAGCACCTACTTGGGCACACATGGTGTATGTGGAACCAGCGTTCCAGACGGGGTACCAGGCACGGCCTTTACCCTCACCGGTTGAGCGGGGACGGAAAATATTTACCGCACCACCACAGGCAACCATAGCTGCTTTACAGGTGAAGACATGAACTTTATTCTCACGGGTGGAAAAACCAACCGCACCAGCAATAGTGTTGTCAATATTCTTATCAAGCAGCATCTTTACAATAAAGACTCTCTCCATGATATTCTCATCACCAAGTGCTTTTTTGGCGGGCTCAGCAACAACACATTTGTAAGACTCGCCATTGATCATGATCTGCCATTTACCGGTACGAACCGGGGCTCCACCCTCACGAAGGGTAGGAGCAGGCTTGGCACCATCGAGGTTATTGCCGTCAGCATCTTTTTTCCAGATTGGCAAGCCCCACTCTTCAAAGAGTTTGACTGATTCATCAACATGACGACCAAGGTCATAAATAAGATCTTCACGAACAACGCCCATCAGATCGTTACGAACCATTTTCACATAGCTCTCGATGGCGTTATCACCGATATAGGTGTTAATAGCGGACAAACCCTGAGCTACAGCACCGGATCTTTCAAGAGCCGCTTTGTCAACAAGGATAATTTTCAGATCATCATCCGCCCATTTTTTTATTTCAAAAGCGGTACCGCAGGCAGCCATACCACCACCAACAATCAGCACATCACAGGTGTGTTCTACAACTTCCGGATCAACAACAGCTGCCAACTCACCCATTGGCTTATTAGGTAATGCCATATTCTTATCTCCTGATAATATTATTTAAAATATTTTGATTCTGCGTTTTCTAAAAATTGGCAAACAAATCAAGCCAGATTAGTCGGTTGGGGCAGATCACTTTCAAGGAACAGGCACTCATCATCAAGATTTGCTCCTTTTTCGCCGGGATACTCATTGGAGGAACCCTCAGCGATGGTCAGAATGGGGAATTTGAAGCGCTTGATATTGCCGTTACGAAATTTTACTGTCCACATGATTGAGTCAGAAGAACGCATAGGGTGAACAAGGCCACCCATAGGAACAAAGTCGTCATATCCACGGACAAATACTGCACCCTGGGGGCAGATCTTAACGCAGGAATAACATTCCCAGCAGGCATCTACTTCCTGATTGTACGCCTTCATCTCTTCCACATTGAGAACCATCAAATCGTTGGGACAGATGTACATACAAGCCGTCTTGTCACCGCCCTTGCAACCATCACATTTTTCAGGATCTACATAACTTGGCATTAAACTACCTCCTCACTTGGATTTTCCAATTATGATACCGCTACCGCAATACCAATTAACCCTCCTACCGTATAAAAAAAGCTCATATTACCGAGCTGTACCACTCGTAACCCACAAAAAACCCGACCACACAACCTTTGTGGAAAAAGGCAGGACAAACTATCAGCAACACTTAGGCTACACATAAGCCGGATTTAACCTTACGGGTTAGATGGTTACCATAACAACTTCAACCTGTCAAGAAAAAACGAATGAATCATCACTCATAAATCGCCATACAACAACCAGTTTTTTCATCATGAATCAAAGAGTTCCCCGTCATCCCTCGTTGATTTCCTGTTGCCTGTCGTTCCCGCACGGGAG
>CAZEMY010000295.1:0-2409 GCA_964513405.1 uncultured Desulfobulbaceae bacterium | reverse complement strand
TTAAGCAAAGGAAATGGAGATAGATAATGGAAATAATACTTATGACCATACTGACTGCTGTAACTGCCGTTTTTATGGTAGTCATCTTACCGGTCTGGCTTCTCCTCCACTATCTGACCAAGATGAAATCATTACAGGGGTTATCGGATGAAGATGAAGAAAGCCTGGTCAAAATGTGGCAGACAACTCAGACAATGCAGGACCGGATCAACACTCTGGAAACTATTCTCGATGATAAACATCCCAACTGGAGGGACAGAGATGAATGACAAGAGAAAACTCTACAAAGCCCTCTATCGAGACAAAAAGCACCGGATCATAGGAGGGGTCTGTGCCGGTATTGCTGATTATTTTGGCATTAACCGCTTGATAGTCAGACTGATTCTCCTGGTTTCCCTCTTTATGTTCACCCTGCCAACTGCGGTCATTTATCTGTTGGCAACATTTTTTCTCAAAACCAGACCTGAACATCTTGACATGGATGGTGATGAAAAAGAATTATGGCAATCCATCCACCGCTCACCACAAAGAACGATCAGTAACATCCGAGACCGCTTCACAGACATGGAGGAGAGGATGCAGGGTATGGAATCTTACCTGACATCCCGTAAGTACAAACTCGACCGTGCTTTTGAAAACCTGAAAGATTAAGTTAAACAGGGGCGAACACAAGGTTCGCCCCTGTTTAACTCATCCACCCGCCTGCTACGAAGTTTTTTCACCCTGCCTCTTTTTTTCTTGCTTTCCAACCTTCTCTCCTTTGCCCGGCGGGGAACCCTTGTTTTATGACGGGGAGGCTGAACGAATAAGGCCCCCCGGATCAACTCCACAAACCTGGCAATTGCCTCCTCCCGATTGGCGGCCTGGGTTCTGGTGGTATCTGATGAAACCTGAAGAATCCCCTTACGGTTAATCCTGCCTGCCAACCTGTTCATAACAAGCTGTCGCTGACTATCGGACAAACTCGGTGAATCAAGAACATTAAAGGCAACGGTAACCCTGGTGTTTACCTTGTTAACATTCTGACCGCCGGGACCACTGCTCCTTGAGAAGGATAAGGATATCTCTGCTGCAAAAACAGAACAGTTCGCATTGATAAAAATTTTATTTACAGGATTCATTTTTACATATTTTTTTATTACACGATCTTAATCTCATCAGCCATGACCCAACATATCTGCCACATTGGTGGCCTTTACATATTTGGCAGGATTACTGCTATCAGTTAGAACGGCAGATAGCAAGGCTTCGAAATGCCTCTCACCGCATTTTATTTTCGCACCCTCTTTATGGCGCAGGTCACCCCACCATTTGGATCCCTTTGTCTCCACGACAAAATAGAGCTTTTCCTCACCGTCGTTTTCAACCAACACAGCCCAATCAGGATTATAAGTACCCAACGGGGTGGGGACGATGAACCAGCCCGGGAGCTTGGCGTAGAGACCTTTACCTCTTCATTATTCTCCAAATCTTCAGCAAATTTCCTCTCAACACCGGCTGAATCATAGACCACACGCTGAAAAACGGACTTCTTTGTCTCCAGAGTGTTTTTCAGATACCCTGTCAGTTCTTCCTGTTTAAAAAGCTCCTGGGCATAGTAATAATCATCACCAATGCGATGATAGCGGATACCGTCAGCCAGTGCCAGGCGTTTGGTTCTGTTGACAGCCTCAGCAGTTAACTCAATAAATTGCTGAGGGTTTCGCTTGAAATCATTAAGACGAAGACTATCAATGAGTATTCGGACAAGGCTTTTCCGGGTTAAATGGGTTTTGTCCTGCAGATCGGTGAGAAGATCCGGCAAATCAATATCCGCCTCGTTGATTGCGGTAAATCCTGATTGACTGGTCTCTGTAGTATCCAGCCCGCCCTTGCCAATGGCAATGTCGGCTTTACGAAATTGAACCCTGTTTTTATAATGGGAGGTCCCTCAAGGATTGCCCTTGCACAATCCTCTATGAGCTTATCGTTATCAAACTCAACCCGATAAGTCGTTTTATGCTTGATACTATCCCAGAGAGCTTTAAACTCCTCACTTTCCAAAACCGCTTCCCTGGTGCGGATGGTGACTCGCTCATCGGCATTTTTAATATCTAATTTGCCCGCCAGCTTGCGAAGAATGGACTCTATCTCGCCCGCCTGTTTTTTAAATTCTCCGGGGAGTACGAGTTTTTTTTCTTTGAGAGCAATTCTGAGACTATCTTGTACTTTTCCCTTGTTGTCAACAAAGTCCTGTCTTCGCAGAAAGTCCCAGACCTGTTCGGATTTTTCAACACCAAGGGGTTTAATTTTCCCATCGTCATCAGTAGTTGTCAGCACAGCAAACTGATGCTTTTCGACAATACCAAAACGGATTCCGGTATCATTTTCAATCTCTTTTTGCAGGTTCTCGGCAAACTGTTCATAGCT
>CAZEMY010000294.1:0-2418 GCA_964513405.1 uncultured Desulfobulbaceae bacterium | reverse complement strand
AACAAGAATGAAGATAGAAAACAGGATAAACTAAAAATAACCGAAAAGTACCAATACAACAAGGCATGAGCGTAATCCGACAACACGGTGAGAGTCGGATTACGCTAAGACCTTGCCATTATATATTTTTTGTTTTGATTGTAGTCTTTTATGTTTGCCATCTTTTTTAGTTATACCCGCTAATCCGACCTACGCACTATCAAATCATAGTCAAAATGCATACCTATAATAAACCGCCATTTTTCAAAAGCAATATTATTCATATTCCCCATGGGTTTTTTTCCAGACATGGCGGAGTAAGCAAAAAGCCGTATGACTCGCTTAATATAAGTTTTACGGTGGGGGATTCTCCCTCTTGCGTAGAAAAAAATCGTCTTATCATCTCTAAATTACTGGCCATAAAAAAACTGTATGCAATCCGGCAGGTGCATGGTTCTTCTGTTCTTATCGTTGACTCAACAGATATGCAAACAGAACAACTTTCCCATGACGCAATGATAACTGATATGCCGGACATAGGATTGCTCATCCAGCAGGCCGACTGCCAGGCAGTTTTTCTCTGTGATCCTGAGAAGCAGGTGATAGCGGCAATTCATAACGGCTGGCGAGGCTCAGTGGCAAATATTATCGGTAAAGTTATTGCCCTCATGGGAAAAAGGTTTTCTGTCAATCCCGAAAATATCAGAGCTGCAATCAGCCCATCCCTTGGTCCCTGCTGTGCTGAATTTATTCATTACAAAGATGAGCTGCCAATTTTGTTTCATTCTTTTTCCAAAAAAGAAAACCATTTTGACTTCTGGGAGATCAGTAAAAGCCAGTTACAGGCAGCGGGAGTAAAAATAAAAAACATGGAAATATCCAGAATCTGCACGGTATGCGACCCCAGTTTTTTTTCCTACAGAAGAACAAAAACAAAAGGGAAAATAACCGGGAGAAACTGTTCTGTAATCGCCTTGCCCCAGGTAAATGTTCGACGATTTAAGGGATCGTGGTTTTTAGCTGACTCGGCACCAACCCAATATTTACTGCCCCGGTTATAGAATCTCAAAGTCACAAATTAAGGGAGCATGATCAGAATAAAATACCCTCGGAATTTCAAACTTGTTAACAACAATATCTGAGCTGTAAAGAATGAAATCAAGTTGTCTTTTCGGAGTTCTGCTTGGATATGAAGAAAAACCATCAACATTGGCACTCCGCAGACCGGTAGCAGCGAGAAAGAGAGAGAGTTCCCGATACCCCCACAGCACATTAAAGTCACCGGCAACAATCACAGGCCCCGCCACATGGCGGATTAGACTGTGCAGCCGCTCAAGCTGATACTGGCGACTGCGAAAGGTAAGAGAAAGATGAACCAGAAAAACAGTTACCTGGGGCAGCCCCGCTTCTATTACTAACCGTTTAACCCCGCGGTCAAAGTAATGAAACTGGTGTTCTATGATGGGAGACCTGGAAAGAATGGCATTCCCCTGCCTGTTCAAAACCGGTATCCTGTCTGCAATGGATAGCTGCCCGTATTTGCTCTCAAAAATATGATGGTGACCAAGCTCACCGGCAATCCGGCTTGCCTGGCAGATTTTATCAGTTCTGTAAGAGCCGCCATCAACTTCGACAAGCCCGATAATATCAGGATCTGCCTGCCGAATAAAGGTCGTTATTTCCTTTAAAACATTGGTTGATCGTCGCAGGTACCCGGCACAGGGAACCGGCAAATGAAAACGGATTCCCGTACCGGCACAGTAACGGATGTTATAGAGGACAAAACGCATAATGTTATCAGAAGTCAGAAATCAGAAACCAGAGGACAGAATAGTTAGTGTTCGCATCGCAGTGGATTTATATCTCGCATCTGAGACCTTTATCCCCTGTAATCTGACCCCTGTTAAGGCCATAAGACCGAAAGTTCAAACTCAATTTCAGTAAACGGCGGCAATGACACTATTTCGGTGTCCTGGAGTGTTTTTATAAGCAGCCACTTTTTGACAGATTTATCCTCTTGCAGTTGGTATGCCTCAAGGGTTTTCAGATCAGGATCAACTATCCAGATATACTGAACCCCGTAATGGGCATAAAGAGGCATCTTCACCGCCCGGTCAATCCTGCCGGTGGAAGGCGAGATAACCTCACAGACCCAGTCCGGCACACATTCAAACCAGGCGGTTTCCGGTAAAGACTCCATCCGCTTCCGCCGCCAGCCCGCAAGATCAGGGACCATTATATCAGGGCCGAGATGCAACTCAGGCTCAAAAAGAATCCACCACCCCCCCGGCCCGCCACGACCATGACCATATGGTGAAACTATTTCCCCGCCCAAAGAAGATGATGCCAAAGCATGGCGGGGAGCAGGCCGGGGATGGGTTTCAAGAACACCATTTAATATTTCCCCAACTATATGTTCCGGTAAATCAAACAAATCCT
>CAZEMY010000293.1:0-2425 GCA_964513405.1 uncultured Desulfobulbaceae bacterium | reverse complement strand
TGTGTTGTGGGTTATATCCGCTAATCCGACCTACGGAGTACACCTGTCACCTGTCCCCTGCTTCCTGCCTTAGTAAAAATTCCTGGATCCGGAGGTCCTTATTTTCAGCTAACATGGTCTTGGGCGGGGCAACGGCAAGCATGGTGCGGCTTGTCGGATCAAGAAAAACGCTGTTGGTGGCGATGGCAAAGATGCTGGCCAGCTCATGGCTGACGATGACCACCGTGGCATTGAGGCTGTTTTTCAAATGGAGAATCAGCTCATCCAAACGCCTTGAGCTGACCGGGTCGAGTCCGGCTGACGGTTCATCAAAAAAAAGAATTTCCGGGTCCAAGGCAATGGCTCTGGCAAGACCTGCCCGTTTACGCATGCCGCCGCTTATCTCTGCCGGGTAAAAATCTTCAAAGCCCGCCAGGCCAACTAAGGATAACTTAAATTCAACCTGGCCCCTTATCTTTGTTTTACTTAAGTTAGTGTAGAGCTGGAGTGGTAGGGAAACATTTTCGGCAAGTGTCATGGAACTCCATAAAGCTCCGCTCTGATAGAGAATGCCAAATTTGCGCATCATATTCTCCATCTGCTCTTTTTCGCTCTCCCAAAAACTTACCCCGTTGTAGAGAATTTGCCCCTGCCCTGGATACTTAAGACCTATCATGTGATTTAGGAGGGTGGTTTTCCCGCAACCGCTGCCACCCATAATAAAAAAAATATCTCCCTGCCTGATTGTAAAGTCAAGGTCACGCATGACCACGAAGTCACCGTAAGACATGGTGAGGTTTTTAATGGTGATTGGGGTAACTGCCTGTTTAGACATTTAAATACCAAGGAAAGCACATATGATAATAATTACGGCTGTGGCAATAATAATGGATACAATGGAGGTGACCACTGCCGAGGTGGTTGCACGACCTACGGCTGAGGCATCACGACCACACTGTATGCCCCGCAGACAACTGGCAAGAGAAATAAGAATACCGAAGACTATTCCCATAAACAGTCCTATAAAAAGATCGGCCAGAGATACTGCTGTTGTGATCCTGTCAAAGTACAGCGTAGGGCTAAGATCATAAATCGTACATACGATTGCGGCACCACCAAGTATTCCCGCCAAGTCGGCGAATATGACGAGGAAAGGCATACTTATCGTCAGGGCAAGCAGCCGTGGGATGACCAGAAATTCCACCGGTGAGATAGCAAGGGTTTTAAGGGCATCGATTTCCTCATTTACCTGCATGGCCCCGAGTTGAGCTGCAAAGGCTGCCCCGGTTCGACCGGCCATGATAATGCCGGTCATTACTGCCCCCATAACCCTGACCATGGCGATTCCTACCAGGTCAGCGACATAGATCTGGGCACCGAAAAGTTCTAACTGCATGATACCGACAAAGGCCAGAATCAGGCCGATCAGAAAGCTGATCAGCAAGACGATGGGAACCGCATAGGTACCGGTCTCTATCAGGAACAGCTTGAAATCAAAGGAGCGAAACTTTGCCTTGCCCTGTAGCAGGCGACCAAAGGCAAGGGTAGTCTCACCTATAAAGGAAAGCATGTCTGTGGCAGATTTGATAAAATTAACTGCCTGCTCTCCGATCATGCCGAGAAAAGTTGGGGTTGATACGGCTGCTTTTGCGTCTTTCTGAGCCGGGACGGCATTGGCAAGGGCAAGAAGCTGTTTGATTCCACCGGGAAGATTGTCTGTCTGGAGGATTACTTTTTCTTTTTTGCAGAGATTTATTAGGGCAATAAGAAAAACCAGGATGGAACTGTCCCAGTTTTGCAATTGCTCTGTGTTGATAATAATCTTATCCGTTTTGTGGCTCTGTATCTTTATCCATAATGGTTTTATTTCAGGAGTATCTGCCTCTAACTGCCATTGACCCGTAATATGAAGGGTCGTTTGACCATCATTTAATACGGGGCTGGCGGCAGCTTTACCTGTTGTGACCTCTTTACTTGTATATGGAGGAATTTCAAGATGTTTACTTGTCATGCCGGTCGTTTTTTAATAGTTACTCTACTTATGCGAGCCCATCAGTTTTGTATAGGTATTATTTACACAATTTATTGGAATAGTTAAATAAGAATTCTTGAGTGCTATGAGAATGGCTATATGGAAGCAAAAACCAGCCAATGGATTAATTTTTCACTCGGATCGTGGCAGCCAGTACTGTGCAGCAATGATTTCAAGGATTATATAGCAGGGCATGGTGTGTTGGGCAGCAGAGTCGTAAAGGTAACTGCTGGGACAACGAGCTTCTTTGGCTCTTTAAAGAAAGAACGAGTTCACTCAAGTGAATTACAAAAACAGGGCGGAAGCGAAGGCAGATGTAATTGAATATATAGAAATGTTTTACAACAGCTTTCGCAGGTATTGTCACTTGGGAGATAAAAGTCCAAGAGAATTTATGAAAAACTGGCAAGAGGC
>CAZEMY010000292.1:0-2438 GCA_964513405.1 uncultured Desulfobulbaceae bacterium | reverse complement strand
TACCTGCTTGGCTATGATTTAGCAACAGCTACCCACTTGAAACAGCGAGGAGCCAGAAATATTGGGAGAAGTGGCAGAAATCAGTTCTTTATTCATTGAATTCCAACAGCATTTATACTCTCAAAAGGTAGCGTAAGTGCATAAAAAATGGCTAACAAAAGCATCCAGTGGACAGCCAAAAGCTGTGCCGCTCGTGCCTCGCTATGCAGCTTTAAACTGCCGCTGATGATAGGCGTTCTGATAACAGGGAGGAACTGTGCAAACACTCACAATTAATGTAAAAGACAGCCAGACTGCTGAAAAGATCGTTTGGTTTTTGCAGCATTTACAACAGGATGGCGTTGAGATTGTTGAAAAAGAGGATTTGGAGGATTTAAAAGCTCTTACGGCAACAGGGAGAATAACATAGCAATTGTGGGCATCAGACAACTAAAAAAAGAAGTGCTTGATATTCTTCTCCAACCTGAATTTGAGCCGGTACTGGCTGAAATAAGTAAATTTCCTGCAAAAGAGGCTGTCAATGCCTTGTTCTCTGCAATCTGTCATCATGATGAGCTGTTTCGCTGGCATGGTATCAGCGGCATGGGAATGATGGTTGCACGGCTGGCAGAAGAGAATATGGAAGAGGGAAGAATTATAATGCGTCGTTTTCTCTGGAGCCTCAATGACGAATCCGGTGGCATTGGCTGGGGAGCACCGGAATCCATGGCAGAGAGTATGCACCATCACAGGGGGCTGGCAGAGGAGTATATCCATATGCTTATTTCCTATACCCGCCCCGATGGTGCGGAGCTGTTACAGGATGGAAATTTCCTTGAGCATGAGATATTGCAGAGAGGATTGCTGTGGGGATTAAACAGGCTCTGTGAACGGCGAAAAGGTCTGCTTATAGATAAGGGTTATCCTGATGAACTCCCATTTTATCTTGAGAGTGATGACGAAGTGGTTTGCGGGCTTGCTGCCCGGCTCTGCGGTTCTTTACGGGTGCAGTCAGCTGAGGATAAGCTCTTGCTTCTAATTGCGGATTCCCGCCAAATATCAATCTACGAAGAGGGAAATTTTGTGAGCTTCAAAGTGGGTGAACTTGCCGAAACAGCCCTTCAGGAGTTACGGGCATGAGTGAGAGAAAAATTTCTGCTGTAGCGGTTATTCAGTTTGAAATAGAGACAGGAGCCGTCCGGGAAAACATGGCATCGTTAAAAAAGATGCTTGTTGATGTCAATCCGGCAGCCGACACCTTGATAGTTCTCCCCGAATTATGGGCAACCGGGTTTGATTATCTTAACTGCCTTGAACTTGCAAAAGTAACTCCTGCTCTAATTGAGGAGTTACGGATTATTGCTGCTGAAAAAAGCTGGTTTTTTTCCGGTTCTTTTCTGGAATCTCCAAATAACGGTACCGATAAGCCATGGAACACTATGTTCCTTGTGGATGGAAACGGTGTTATCGGCAAGTATCGCAAGCAGCATTTATTTGCTCTCTGGAAGGAAGACCTGTTCTTTGCCTCCGGTAACCGCCCGGAACCTGTCACCGTTGGCACAGACATAGTTGGTCCGTTGATTTGCTATGACCTTCGCTTTCCCGAGCTGGCAAGAGACCATGCCTTCAAGGGAGCCTCGATGCTGATTGTCTCTGCCCAGTGGCCGGAAGTGAGGCTTGACCACTGGCAGACACTCCTTAAAGCCAGAGCCATTGAGAATCAGGCCTTTGTAATTGGTGCCAATGGCTGCGGCCCGGTTGGAGAGTATATGCTTGCCGGCCATTCCATGATAGTTGCCCCGGATGGAGAGATTATCAGCGAAGCTGGTCGGCAAGCGGAATGTCTCCAATATTTTTTTCCTGAAGATGGAGTAGACAAAGCACGGGACAGGTTCTTTTCAACGGGAGAGAATCCCTGGCTGAATAAAAACCAGGATAAAATATGTTCACTGCCCCATCTGCTGGCCAAGGTTAAACCGATAAAAAAACAGGGCAGCCGGATTGTCTTTACCAACGGCTGTTTTGACCTTCTCCATCCCGGTCATGCAGATTACCTGGAACAGGCAAGAAGCTGTGGGGATCTGCTGATTGTCGGGCTGAACTCGGACAGGTCGGTTCGGGCATTAAAAGGTGAGAACAGACCGGTGAACAGTGAACAGGATCGGGCCAGGGTTCTTGCAGCCCTTGGTTGTGTTGACTTTGTTGTTGTTTTTGATAAAGATACACCTTTAAATATCATAAAAGATATTATGCCGGATATACTGGTCAAAGGTGCGGACTGGTCGGAGGAACAGATTGTCGGGGCAGCCGAAGTCAAAGCGGCTGGTGGCAGGGTGGAGAGAATTATATTTGCACATCAATGTTCAACCACTGCTCTTATTAAAAAGATTTACCAGTCTAAGGAATGTACATTAAATAACTTGTAGAGACAAGGCATGCCTTGTCTCTACTTTTGCCCT
>CAZEMY010000291.1:0-2455 GCA_964513405.1 uncultured Desulfobulbaceae bacterium | reverse complement strand
TTATTCCCATGCCAGTGCAGTTGGTCTCTGGCAATTTATGAGGCCAACCGGCCGCCATTACGACCTGCGTATTGACTCCTGGGTTGATGAACGACGGGACCCCGTGAAGGCGACAAGGGCAGCTATTGCCTATCTTGATAAACTCTATAAAGACTTTGATGACTGGTATCTTGCCGTTGCCGCATATAATGCCGGTGAAGGAAGGATCGGCAGGGCAATCAGGAAATATAATACCAGAGATTTTTGGGAAATAGCCCAGGGCAAAGCACTCCATCTCGAAACCAAACGATATGTGCCAAAACTCATTGCCGCCATCATGATTGCCAGAGACCCTGAGAAATATGGTTTTACCAATATCGAGTATCAGGCACCAGTGGCCTATGATATAGTCAAGGTTCCTTCCCGGACCAGCCTTACGGCGGTGGCAGCAGCAGCCAATGTTGATATCAAGGCCATCCGCAGCTTAAACAACGAGTTACGCAAGAAGCAGACCCCGCCTGGTCTTGAAAATTATAAGCTTAGAGTGCCAAAGGGAAGCAGCAATATAGTTGCTGCCAACTTAAAAAGAGTCCACCCTGTATTTGCAACCGGATATAAAACCCATACTGTCCGAAAAGGTGATACCATAACGGGAATTTGCCGCAAATATAATATCAATAAAAAAACCCTTCTAAAGGCCAATAACCTGCGCAGTTCTAACTTAAAAGCGGGAGTGCGGCTCCGGATTCCATACACCACAACCCGTTATGTTTTATTGCCGGTAGGAGTTTCTCCTGAAGAATATTACAGTAAAGATGGCCGTGGCAGTCAACTGGTTCTCCACAAACTTAAAAGAGGAGATACTCTCTCGGGAATTTCCAGGCGATATAATGTTCCCGTGGATCTGATAATGGAGTGGAATGACATAACTGATGTTCGCAGAATCAGAGCCGGACAACATGTAGCTCTATATATTGAAAGGGATAGAACCGGCAGAAACCAACCGTATTCAGTTGCCAGACCCAAGAGCGGTGAAATAAAAATTATTACCCTAGCCGACAATAAAAAAAGGAAAGTATCCGGGCAAAGCGTGGAAGCACAGCTCACCTGGTACAAGGTCAGAAGTGGCGATTCCCTTTGGGTTATTGCCCGGAAATTTGGGGTACCGGCAAAAAATATCCGCAAGTGGAACAATCTCAAATCCAACCTTATTCATCCGGGTAAAAGGTTGATTGTCCGTAAAGGCTAAGGGACTGTGATAAAATAACATGATAACTCTTGCATCTTACATTAAGGGCATCTTTATCCATCTGTGTCTCGTTTTTTGTTTGTTGCAGGCCTTGCCCGCTTTGTCCACGGCTCAGTCAATTTGTACAGTAGAAAGAAGTAATACCCAAATTATCATCACCGGTTTTACAAGGGCAGACAAAACCGTTGCCATCACCTCTGAGGTCAACGGTCGCTGCCTGGAAGTTTTTGCCGATATTGGCGACCCTGTTCCGGCTGACTCTGTCTTTGCAAAAATTGATTCCACCTTTATAGACATTGCTCTGTCAGCAAACAAAATATCCCAGTCCAAAGCAGAAAAAAAATTCCTCTTTTATAAAAACCAGGTTGATCGTCATAAAACACTGGTCTCAAGCAAAGCCACAGCTCTAACCAGGCTGGAAGAGATTGAACTTAAAGCCGAGATGAGCAGGCTTGATATAGAAGAGTTAAAGACCGGGCAGCACCGTTTAAAGGAAACCAGGCTGAGACATATTATCCATGCTCCGCCTGACTGGCTGATAACAGAGAGAAATGTTGAGCCGGGGCAGTGGGTGGGGGCAGGGCAGGTTATCGGCAGAGCCGGAAATTTTAGCCAGTTGACTGTTCCGCTTGCCGTAAGCGGTGAGGAACTGCAATTTTTACAGACATCAGGTGTGTTCCCCCTCCATATTGCTGATGGTGATATCTCCGGAAGTGGTATGATTAAAAGGGTAAATCCCGCTTTTGACGGAGTGACCAGGAAGGTAAATATTGATATTGGTTTAACCCCTGAAACGCTGGTGCTGATTAACGGGAAAAGGGGTGGCTTACGGGTGAAAATCCCCATAACTGTTGCCGATCCTGTTCACTCATTTCTTATTCCTGCCACGGCGGTACGGGAGTACCATGAAGAGCATCGGCTGACCAGAGCAAGTGGAGAGCATCTTTCAATTATTGTTCTTGGTCCTGAAGCCGGCGACACAGGACGGCTGCGGATCGTATCTGAACAGATCAGACCAAGGGATAATTTTATCTGCACAGAAGAAAAATGACAACATCAAAAGTTAAAAAAACAGGATAAACAATTCCTGGCAGTAAAGTAACTTCACCGTGGGTGCAATGCAGAAAAGTGATACGATTGACATGTTGTTAACTGGTTGATACTATATACACATTATATGTGTTGAATGTCGAATGTCGAACAAGGAATGTCGAATTACAAAGTTAT
>CAZEMY010000290.1:0-2472 GCA_964513405.1 uncultured Desulfobulbaceae bacterium | reverse complement strand
TCATGATGAATAATATCTGCAACCAGATCAAGGTAAGTTTTGTAACCAACCACAATCTCAGCAGTTTTAAGGGAATGGACAGCCATTGGAGTCATCAGATCCATTGCCCCGGGTCCAATTCCAACCACAGACAGCATACCTTTATCTTTTTCTTCGTTCACTTTTTTCCATTCTTTTAAAAATATTTCGGAGGAGCCGTTACACCGCAGAACGGTGTAACGATCAACAGAACACTCACGGATTTATCACTCTTCAAGAAGAGCAGACAACTCCTCTTTGGTAAGCAAAGAGGCAGGATTCATCCCTCGCCGGTCTTCATAAACCCGTTGGTCATTTTTTCTACGATCAACTCCCAAACGGGGTTTGACCAGGGATCTTATCCAGTTTGCCAATGACAAACGGCGTTTACCTTTTGGTCCTCCCCGTCTGTCAACCCGTCTTTCCAGCCGTGAACGACGATCAACTCCATGGCGACGATCAAAGGCACGATTGCGGCGATCATTATTATTGTTATAGATTTTCATGGCAAACTTATCCCGCATCCATATCTACATTCGCCCATGCTTTATGATAGAGAGCAAAAGCCAGAAACCCATCATACCGGCGAACAGAAAACCAATAATACCAATCAGGGGAATACCGTGCCATTTAGGTGGAATATCCGAAAGCACTATAAGGGAAGAGCCAATAATCTGAGCAGCAAGGACAATGGCAAAGGCAATCCGGTTGGAAATACGGTCAAGAGATATCCCAAACATATGAAAACCACGATGCTCAAGTTCCACCCGTACCCGGCCATCCTTAAACTGCTTGATAATGGTACCAAGGTCTTCGGGCAGATCACGGAACAAACCCAAATATTCAGCACCGGTCGCACCCATATCTTCCGCCAGCCGTTTTGGTTTGAACTGATCCTGTTTAACCCGCCGCATAAAAGGGCTGGCAAGGGTTATCAACTCCAACTCCGGGTCAAGCCGCAACCCCAACCCCTCAACCGTGGCAAGGGCCTTCATCATCAGGTAGAGATTAGGCCGCAAAGCCAAAGAGTGACTGGTAACCAGATCAAGAATATCCTGTAGGATACGATCTGCTGCAATTTCACCAAGAGGTTTATAGACATACTGGTCAACAAAGTCACCAAGGTCACGACCAAGGGCATCCCGGTCAATCTCGCCATGCTGAATGGTCATTTTCAGAACACCAGTGGTTACTTTGCGCTCATCACCGGCAATGATAGCAAGAACCAGATCTGTAAAATCTTCTCTCTCCTTAAGACTCAAACGCCCCATCTGGCCAAAGTCAATAAAACAGATAACACTGTCCTCCATGACCAGAATATTACCGGGATGCGGATCAGCGTGGAAAAAACCGTGAACAAATATCTGTTCCATGATCAGGTTGGCGCCACGGCTGGCGACCAAACTCAAATCGTATCCCTGCTCCCGCAAGGCGACACCATCTCCGGCTTTTACCCCGTCAATATACTCCATGACCAATAACCGCTCAGTGGACAGCGCCGGGTAGACACCGGGAACATAAGTGTCGGAACTGCCGGCAAACTGACGGGAAAACCGCTGGATACTGGTCAGTTCTATGACAAAATCAATCTCCCGGGAAAGGCTTCTTGCAAACTCATTGACCACATCGGTGGGACGATGCCCCTGAATCTCCTCAAGATGCTCTTCCATTAATCCGGCTATATGGGCAAGAATCTCCAGGTCAACAGCGATAATATTTTCAATACCCGGCCTCTGCACCTTAACCACAACTTCGTCACCATCCACAAGCCGGGCTCGATGAACCTGACCGATTGAAGCAGCGGCAAGCGGAGTTTTATCAAACGATGAAAAAATATCTTCCGGGGAAGCCCCCACTTCTTCCCTAAAAATAGTGACTACTTCACGGTAAGAAAACGGGGGAACTTTATCCTGAAGCATTGCCAGCTCGTCAAGAAAGTCAGGAGGAATAAAGTCAGGCCGGGTCGATAGCAGCTGACCCAGCTTGACAAAAGTCGGACCCAACTCTTCAAGAGCCATGCGAAGCCGTTCCGGTCGGGAATAACGGTGTACCTGCTCCCTCTGTTTACGGTTAATCATCCGCATGCCGGATTCAAGGTACTGATCAATATGAAGCCTTTCGATCAGGTCATCAAAACCATACTTGAACAGAACCCGTAAAATACGATGATAGCGGTTCAAATGCCGGTAAGTCCGACCTATTGCCCCAAGTTTTCTGATACTGAACAAGAAGACTCCTGCAAGGTTAAAATAAAACGGGTGCAATACAAAAAAGTGACTATGCTGAAAGCCCCATGTTCTGATGAGTTAATGTGCTAAGTAGAATATCGAATATCGAACAGGTAAGCGTAGACTCCGAGGAATGTCGAATTACGAAGTTTTCTTCTCCCTGGCAGCCTTCAAGCTGGTTACAAAAATAGATATCAACTGATTGTTTTCATCAAGCAAAGGTTCT
>CAZEMY010000289.1:1158-2476 GCA_964513405.1 uncultured Desulfobulbaceae bacterium | reverse complement strand
AAGGCGGGGCAGACATTGATGTGGAGCTGGTAAATAAGGTTTTCAGGGCTGCCCACTCAATAAAAGGCGGAGCAGGATTCATGGGGTTAACGGTTATTCAGGATCTTGCCCATGCCACGGAAAATGTTCTCGGCTTGATTCGAAGCGAAAAACTGACCCCCACCCCGGCTATCGTCAATGTGTTGTTATTGGCCACGGACGAACTCCAGCATCTTATAGAAAACATAGCGGATAGCAACGAGGTCGATATCAGCCAACATGTCACCCCATTAGATGCCATCTATGAAGGCGGTGAAGCTCCGCCTGTACAGACTGCCGTGGTAGAGGAAGAACCTGCTCCTGATTCTGTAAAAGAGCAGAAATCACAATCAACCGCCCCTGTGGAAGCTGTTTCCCCGCAAGCGGAGAGCAAAAGCGAAGGCGATAGCTCGCCTGCACAAACAATAACAGCAGAAATAAAAAAAGACACATCAGTTATGGCACCGCAATCTCCCCCGCCACCTGCTGACGCAAAACCTGAAAAAAAGAAAACGAACAAAGCCAAGACACCACCACAAAAAGCAGAAACATCCATCAGGGTAACGGTCAGCCTTCTCGACCAACTTATGAACCTTGCCGGAGAACTTGTCCTTTCCCGTAACCAGCTTCTTCAGGCTATCATTTCAGATGATATTCGTAACGCAGAAACAGTTGGTCAGCGAATAGACCTGGTAACATCCGAGCTTCAGGAAGCGATAATGCTGACCAGAATGCAGCCCATCGGCAATGTCTTTAATAAATTCCCGAGGGTGGTCAGAGATCTCTCCAAAATGCTTGACAAACAGATGGATCTGACCATTGTCGGCAAGGATGTTGAGCTTGATAAAACCATTATAGAGGCAATTAACGATCCTCTCACCCATCTGGTCAGGAATTCCGTTGACCACGGGGTTGAAACCCCGGATGTCAGGAGTTCAAAAGGAAAAGACCCGAAGGGGTTGATTATCCTCAAGGCGTACCATGAAGCCGGTCAGGTTGTGATTGAAATCAGCGATGACGGGAAAGGGCTTGACGGTGATGCACTTGCTGAGTCAGCGGTTAACAAGGGGCTGATCACCGCTGAACAGGCAAAGAGTATGTCCGACAAGGAACGGATAAACCTGATTCTTATCCCCGGTTTTTCCACAGCCGCAAAAGTAACTGATGTCTCCGGGCGCGGGGTTGGCATGGATGTGGTCAAAACCAATCTTGACCAGTTGGGCGGCTCCATCGAGATCGACTCCGAGGTCGGCCGGGGAACCACCATATCCATCAAGCTGCCCCTGACCCTTGCCATCAT
>CAZEMY010000289.1:0-1058 GCA_964513405.1 uncultured Desulfobulbaceae bacterium | reverse complement strand
ACCATCATGGGAGACGGAAGAATCGCCCTTATTCTTGATGTAACCAATATTTCCAGAATGGCAAACCTTACCTCCCTTGAAGGAAGTGAACGGGCAGGTGACCTGGCCAAATCCGCTAAAGATGCTATCAGTCAGGCAAAAGATAAACAGGCTCTATTTACATTTTCAAGTTCTCCCAATGAACGCTTTGCCGTACCGCTTAATCAGGTTGAGAGAATAGAAAAAATTAAACCCACAGACATTGAAGAAATGGGCGGCAAAAGACTCATGCAATACAGAGGCGGCTCCCTGCCCCTCACCTCCATTGATGAGGTTGCCATGGTTCAGCCTATTTCCGATCAGGACAGCCTGCTGGTAATTGTTTTCACCCTTGCCGGCAAGGATATAGGTCTTCTCGCCACCGGTCCGGTTGATGCCGTTGAGATAGCTGCCATAATTGACGAGTCCACCCTCAAACAGACCGGCATCATGGGGTCGGCGATTATTGAAGGGCAGACAACTATGCTCATTGATATCTATGAACTTGTCCAGACCATTAACCCAGACTGGTTTGCCGACCACGCCATTGGCAGCGGAGACGCTATTGAAGAAGACGGAGAGATTCCGACTATTCTCGTGGTTGAAGATTCAAACTTTTTCCGCAATCAGGTTCGCTCATACATGGAAGAGGCAGGCTTTAATGTCCTGGAAGGGGAAGATGGTATTGAGGGTCTACAGGTACTGGAAGAGCATGTCGATGAAATCACCATGGTGGTCACTGATATTGAGATGCCCAACATGAATGGTTTTGAAATGACAGAGAAAATAAAACATGATTCCCGTTTCTCCCATCTCCCGGTGGTGGCCCTGACCACCCTTGCCGGTGATGATGATGTGGCAAAAGGCAAAGCGGTGGGGATTGATGAGTATCATATCAAATTAGACAAGGAACGATTAATGGAATGTGTCCACCGCCTTGTTAAGGAGATGACAGCAGCGTGATTCAGGTTACAGGTGCCAGAAGCCAGAAACCAGAAGACAGAAGATTTTGTTTTGCTTGTTTTAATAATTATATCAGC
>CAZEMY010000288.1:0-2480 GCA_964513405.1 uncultured Desulfobulbaceae bacterium | reverse complement strand
TGCCGCAGGCCCTGCCAAATTTGATCAGGTATTGGAGACCAAGCATAACCCGATAGTCCTTGACAAAAGACAACACCTCCATGGAGTAGGGACGACTGTTAAGCAGACGGGCATATTCCCGTTCCATATAATCTTCAACCTGTGCATATCCCCACCTGCCGACTACACCCTCAAACAGCACAGAATCCCAGAACCTGACCATCGCTGACGGTTCAAGCTCACGGATACGGACAAGGACAGCCGCATCATCAAGGGGAAGCCAGTTATCAGGGAGTCGGTTTTTTAGAGACAGTACAATATAACCTTTATCATCCAGAGCCAATCTTCCCGCCGGTCGGATAGGTTTTGGTTCTGCCATAAAAAAAGAAAATAATTTTTCTTCCTGACTCAGCAGCTCGGAAAAATAAAGTTTCTGCCCCTGCAGGATTTTATCCATCGAGACCAGAGCGAGAAAAGAGTTGTCAAAGATGCCAAGACGCAGATAAGTTTCCTGTCGCTGCCTCGCTTTCAGATTTTTATTTTTCAGCTCCTTCCTGAGCAAGTTGCTGAACCTGTCAAAATTAAGACCATAGGGAAGTTGACGCAATCGGCGGTATTCTTCGCCCCTGTCCTCAAAGAGAAAATCGGCCTCCAAGTCTCTAACCGCTGAGTCATAGGCGGCCTGTCGCAAGATCTGCCGGTTAACCCTGATGCCAAACTTGTCACGGATTCTTGCTGTAAAACTCTGATACGATTCCTCCAGTCCCTGTTCGTTTTTCCTCGGAGCCATATCCACGAATCTGGCCACTTCCATTAATTGAGAAGGGCTTAACTTATCGGTAAGATGATAAAGGAGCCATACCGTGGCAAGGTTTTCAGAGGTAACCCCTGTCCAGTTTATGGATGACTGGTTAGATTTGATTTTATGGTTTGGTCGGGGAAAGTATGGTTTTCCCATGAAAACAAAAACATTCCGCCGGTTATTGAGCAGGTCAACACTGTTCCAGCCAAGCTGCATGGCAGCGGTAAAAAGAAAAGGCTTGAGGGTGGAACCCATTAACCTCTTCGCCTGCACTGCTCTGTTATAAAAACGGCTTTCCATGCCTCCGGTCAAGGCCATGATGCTTCCCTCACGCATGATGATCGCAGCACCCTGGATTTCAGGGTACTTTTCAAGGTCGAGTAGTGCTGTCCCGTCTTCCGTCAGGGTGCGGACACTGACAAACACTCTGTCACCTTCTTTTAACTCGTCAAGAAGCAGGGGCAAATCTCTTTTTTGGTTAACCTCTGCCCAGCGATCTTTTCTGTTCTTGACCGATGCTGTCAGCATCCTCTCCAATCCTTTACTGTCAATGATACCGGCGGGAGTATCATCAGCGAAGATGACGGAGACTCGCACTTCGCCCTGATTCTCTTTACTCGCATCTATTGATGCGATTCTTGCCAGGAAAAAATTCTGCGGAGAGACTTCGCTGCCGGTAAACAGTCTCATCTCCGCATAATCTTTTTGCACCTTATTTCTTTTATATCCCTTTAAAATAACATCGATATAGCTGAGATGTCTGCGCAGAGCATATTCGGTCTCCAATTGGAGCTGCCGGTCAACCGTGGAAATGACCCGTATGCCGGAAGTGGCGATATTGGAAATACCTTGTTCTTCCAGGGCGGCAATGACAGTGTCTGTGGCCAGTCCCTCTTTAATCATATCCATGACCGTACTTACCGGGTAAGCGGTTCTCCCCCGGTTGAATACGATTTCACGGTTTATATTATCATCATACACTTGCCGGGTAATCATTTGTTCTCTTAGCATATTGCCAAGAACATAGTCGGTTCTCGCATCGGCCCTTTCCCTGGTAAGCTCTATTAGTTCGGGGCTTTTTTTGGTAAATATATTATACCAGTTTGGTCTTTTGACGCTGCCGGCGATAAATGCGGCTTCGAGGAGGTCAAGTTCGCCTGGTTCTTTGTCAAAGTAATAACGGGCCGCAATTCCCAGGCCATGACCGGTACCGCTGACAAAAAATTGGTTGCAGTAAAATTCGAGAATTTTCTCCTTGGAATAATGGTACTCAAGCCGCAGGGCATAAATAAGTTCCTTGAGTTTTGCCCTATAACTTCTTCCTTCCCGCTTAAACAGATTTTTAGCGGTCTGCTGGGTAATGGTAGAACCGCCCTGGACAACCCGGCCGGCCTTGAAATTTGCTATGGCAGCCCTTGCTATACCGGCAGGGTCAACCCCGTAATGGGTAAAAAAACGCTGATCCTCGGCGGCGATAAGAGCATTTATAAATTTATCCGGTATCTGGTCAATCGTAAGATATTTGCGGTGATAATCCTGAAACAGGATACCAATCCTTTCTGTTCCGTCACTATAAAAGACATGACTTTCCCGAGCCAGAATCCGGGCAATATTTTCTTCTTTTATTTCCGGACCCGGGTTGACAACAACAAGGTAATATAAACCTGCCCCGATAGCTGAAACACCCAGAACCGTTACA
>CAZEMY010000287.1:0-2499 GCA_964513405.1 uncultured Desulfobulbaceae bacterium | reverse complement strand
ATTATATGGAAGATGAAAAAAAATATGAGCCACCGATTGATATAAAAGGAATACTGGAACTGCTTCCCCACCGTTATCCTTTTGTTATGGTTGACCGGGTGCTTGAAATTGATCTTGGGGTTTCCATTGTCGGTTTAAAAAATGTTTCCATGGGAGAACCGTTTTTCCAGGGGCATTTCCCCGGTGAGCCGGTGATGCCGGGTGTTTTGATTTTGGAAGGAATGGCTCAGGCTGGCGGGGTACTGGCGTATCTTTCAGACCCGGAGATGATTGGTGAAAAGCTGGTTTATTTCGCAGGCTTGGATAATGTCCGTTTTCGCCGGATTGTTCGCCCCGGTGATCAGATTATCTTTAAGGTGGAGATAACCAAACAGAGAAGCAAACTGACCAAGATGAAAGGCAAAGCCTTTGTTGACGATGAGTTGGCGGCTGAAGCTGATTTGCTTGCTACTTTCTCTTAAAAATTTTGTTTTTTTATCTCATCAATGAAGATTTTTTAAAATTTCAAAAAACAATAAAAAAAATATATATTATTCAGATTCTTATGACCATTCATAAAACAGCAGTAATTGATTCCCGTGCACAAATTCATCCCCAGGCAACCATTGACCCATTCGTCGTGATTGATGGAGAAGTGACTATTGATGAGGGAACCGTGGTGGGCTCTCATACCGTGCTATCGGGCAAGACAACTATTGGCAGGGATAATGTCATTGGTTCTTTTGCCTCCATTGGTACTCCGCCTCAGGATATTAACTATAAAGGAGAGGATACCGAGTTAATTATCGGTGACGGTAACCAGATTCGTGAATATGTTTCCATTCATCGGGGAACTGTGGGCGGGGGGGGGAAACAGTAATTGGCAACGGCAACATGATAATGGCATATTGCCATATTGCCCATGACTGTATAATAGCTGATAAGGTTATTATGGCTAATGTGGCGACCCTTGCCGGTCATGTGGAGGTGGGGAGTAATGTAAATATTGGTGGTCTTTCCGCCGTTCATCAGTTCTGCCGGTTAGGTGAATACAGCTATGTCGGTGGTATGACCGGTATAGGTATGGATGTTCCTCCTTATGTTATTGTCACCGGAGTCAGAAATCGGATGCGGGTTACCGGTATCAATAAAATTGGTCTACGGCGTAATGGCTTTGCCCCGGAAGTTATTGCTCATCTGGAAAAGGCGTTCAAAATTATTTTTCGGACAACCGGGCTGTTGACTGAAGAGGCTTTGCAAAAGACCATGAAAGATGTTCCTGCCTGTTCAGAAGTTGCCAGGCTCGTTGATTTTTTTAAAGACAGTAAGCGAGGTGTTGTCAGGAGGACTGATCGGAACCTGAAATAATTTTTAACCCTCCCCCCCCCTTTTTTTTATGAATGAATTAATTAATTAAAATTATGGAAAAAACACCAATAGGGCTTGTGGCGGGTGGAGGTCAATTTCCCCTGCTTTTTGCCCGGGAAGCCGATAAGCGGGGACGAAAAGTTGTTGCCATAGCCCATTTAAGTGAAACCGGTCATGAACTTGAAGACGAGGTGGACAAAATCTGCTGGGTCAAGCTCGGTCAGCTTGGGAAAATTTTGAAGTTTTTTAAGAATAATGGGGTTCAAGAAGTAGTTTTTGCCGGGACAATAACCAAGACCAGAATATTTAAGGATGTCTTTCCTGATATCAAGGGGTTAACCTTATGGAACAAGATTGATTCACGTCAGGATGATGCGATTCTTCGGGCTGTTGCTGCCACCTTTGAAGAGGAAGGAATTATGGTCTTGGCATCAACCATATACCTTGGGCATCTACTCTTTCCCCAGGGGGTGTTGAGCAGGAAAAAACCAGGCACAAAAGAAACCATGGATATCCGTTTTGGCTGGAAGATTGCCAGGGGAACGGGTGAGCTTGATATTGGTCAATGTGTGGTGGTAAAAGAAAGGAGTGTGCTTGCGGTTGAGGCCATAGAGGGAACTGATGCCGCAATTATAAGAGGCGGGGATTTGGCAAATGGCGGGGCAGTGGTGATTAAACTGCGCAAACCTGGTCAGGATTTCCGCTTCGATTTGCCGGCAACCGGTACGAAAACGGTAGAAACTCTTGCCCGCTCAGGATGCTCGGTGCTGGCGGTTGAAGCTTCTCAGTCACTTCTCTTTGACCGGGAAGAAATGATAGCTGCTGCGGATAAAGCCGGTATTGTGGTGGTCGGAGTCAGTGAAGAAGCAGATGGCAGTCTTAGTTGGTAGTATTTCCCTGCTCCCTGTCACCTGAACCCTGATCACCTTGCTGGCAACAATACCAGCTTCGTAAAGAGCAAACATCGGGATGGAGAGAAGAACAGTTGCCGTTGGTTCTCCGGCGGTGAGAAGAAAGGAGAGAAAAACAATTGCTCCGTAGAAGTATTTTCGTTGTTTGCTAAAATGGTTTTTGCTGAGCAAACCGGATCTCACAGTCCGTAGGTCGGGTTAGCGGATAAAGCCAAGAGAGATGGAAAGCACAGATGAAAAA
>CAZEMY010000286.1:0-2540 GCA_964513405.1 uncultured Desulfobulbaceae bacterium | reverse complement strand
GCAGCCATAGAAGAGAAAATGGCAGAGATTGTCAAACGGCGGGTTCTTGTGGAGCGGCTCGAGATGAATAGGACTGAGGCAATTGATTTTTTTGCCGGTATGGGTGAAAAGTACAAGGTCGAACTTCTTGAAGAGTTAGACGGAGAAACGGTTAGTCTCTACCGGCAGGGGGACTTTATTGACCTTTGCCGTGGACCGCATGTACCAAATACTTCCTGGCTAAAGGCGTTTAAGTTGTTGCGGGTTGCCGGTTCATACTGGCGGGGTGATGAAAAACGGCAAATGCTCACCAGATTGTACGGAACCGCCTTTGTTGACAAGAAAGAGCTTAAAGGATATCTGACTCGCCTTGAAGAGGCAAAGAAACGGGATCATCGTCGGCTTGGCAGGGAACTTGGTCTTTTTACCATAAGTGATGAGATCGGCCCCGGTCTTGTCCTCTGGCAGCCAAGAGGAGCGATGCTCCGTAAGTTAATTGAGGATTACTGGAAGGATGCCCACTATCAGCATGACTACCAGTTGCTCTATACCCCCCATATAGCGAGGCAGGATCTCTGGAAGACCTCCGGGCATCTGGATTTTTACGGGGAAAATATGTATTCGGCTATTGAGATTGACGATGTCAAGTATCAGCTCAAGCCGATGAACTGTCCGTTTCATGTTGAAATTTATAATTCCACGCCTCATAGTTACCGGGATTTTCCCCTTCGCTGGTGCGAGCTTGGCACGGTTTACAGGTATGAGAGGACTGGAGCATTGCATGGTTTGATGCGGGTTCGTGGCTTTACCCAGGACGATGCCCATATATTTTGCAGACCGGAGCAGTTAGAGGATGAAATTTTCAATATCATAGATTTTAACCTGCAGGTATTGAAAACTTTTGGTTTTGCCGAATATGAGGTTTACCTTTCCACCAGACCTGAGAAAAATGTCGGTTCAGATGAAAACTGGCAGTTGTCAACTGATGCCTTAAAAGGGGCTCTGGAGAAAAAAGGATTGACATATAGTGTTGATCCGGGCGAAGGTGTCTTTTATGGGCCGAAAATTGATATAAAAATCAAGGATCAGTTGGGTCGTCTCTGGCAATGTTCGACAATTCAGGTGGATTTTAACCTGCCGGAGAGGTTTAAAGTCGTTTATACCGGTGAAGACGGCGGTAAGCACCAGCCGATCATGATTCACAGAGCCTTGATGGGATCGCTGGAAAGATTTATTGGCATATTGATCGAGCATTATGGAGGCAGTTTCCCTCTATGGATGGCTCCTGAGCAGGCAAGAATTCTCAATATTACCGATGACCAGGCCGATTATTGTGAGCAGGTATATAGCGAATTACGCAAAATGGGCGTTCGGATTGAAAAGGATTTGAGAAACGAGAAACTCAATTATAAGATCCGTGAAGCCCAGCTTATGAAAGTTCCGTATATGCTGATTATTGGAGACAGGGAGAAGTCTGAAGGTACGGTCACTGTTCGCAAGAAAAATGGTGACAATCTGCCGCCTATGTCTCCGGCATCATTTGCGGAAATGGTGCGTAATGAATGTGAGAGAGCCATGGCTGTTGGGGAGTAAACATTCGCTTTGGTGAAAAACCGTAAAAAAAACTGGAGGAAACGAACATTAAACGAAGGGGCAGAAAGTTACCGCAGAAAGAAGAGATCAAGATCAATGAGGTCATAAAATACCCTGAAGTTCGCCTGGTTGGAGCTGAAGGTGAGCCGTTGGGGATTGTCAGTTCAAGAGAAGCCATGCAAATGGCCTATGATCAGGAACTTGATCTTGTTGAGGTTTCGGGTAAGGCAAAACCGCCTGTTTGCAAGCTCATGAATTTTGATAAGTATCGTTATGAGCTGAAAAAGAAACAGCAGGAAGCAAAGAAAAAGCAGACCACTGTCGAGACCAAGGAAATAAAGTTCCGACCCAAGACCGAAGAACATGATTTGAACTTCAAAACCAAGAAGATTAAAAAATTTCTTGAACAGAAGAATAAGGTCAAAATTACCATGCGGTTTCGGGGGCGGGAGATTATTTACGCTCAGTCAGTGGGGCTTGCTGCAATCAACAAAATTGCGGACATCATCACTGAAGATTGTGTGATCTTGCAGCCACCGAAAATGGAAGGCCGGCAGCTGGTTATGTTTGTCGGACCAAAGCCTTAAGGCTTTTCGGTAACGAAATTTCGATCCTTTATATCCAGGTATTTTCCATGCTGGCAGGTCTGTTGTACTATTCTGACAGCACTAAAGGATAGCTGACTGCAGCAGTAATCAGATTGTAATAATTATAGAATATAAAAAAGGGCAGAATTTTCTGCCGGATAAGGAGAGCAGATCATGCCTAAAATGAAAACACACAGAGGTGCCGCCAAGAGGTTCAAGGCGACCGGTTCTGGAAAAATTAGAAGAAGCAAGGCCTTTACTTCCCACATTCTGACGAAAAAATCCACAAAGCGGAAAAGAAATCTTCGTAAGTCCGGGTTAATTTCTGCATCTGACAGCAGAGCGGTCAGGAGAATGTTGCCCTACCTGTAATTCAGGTGA
>CAZEMY010000285.1:0-2563 GCA_964513405.1 uncultured Desulfobulbaceae bacterium | reverse complement strand
CTTTTCCACATCGCCAAACAATATCTTATCCGGTGGACAGCAACGCATCCGCCGGGCAAGAAGCCAGGCCTGGTCTAATTGTTGCTTTGCCTCAGATTTTATGTCTTCTTTTGCAGTTTTCATTTTCCTGTCTTCTTCTATTTTTTATTTTTTAACCCACAGCCTCTAATAAACCTTACGGTCAGGAGATGATTTTTTGGGCATTTTTTTTCACAGCCTCAATAAAGGCTATGCCGACCTCTCCCGGAAGTTCAGATAATGGCAGGCCCGGACAGTTATCTGCAATCCTTGTTATCTCCCTGATAATTTTCTGAAAAATACGACGGGGCTGGTTATGATCTTTCATGCCAAGCCGCTTGGCAATATCTTTAAATGACACATCTTCGTCTAACCGCCAGATAAATACCCTGGCACTGTTTGCGTCAAACAGGTCTGTCGCCTCGACCGCAAGCCTTTCTACATACAGAACAGATTCTCTTTGTTCAACTAACTCTTCAATCAGCAGATCGTTTGACGGCGGTTCCTTACAGCGGGTATCTTCGTCATCATCACTATGGATTGACTCGGGCTGTACAATTTTTAAATGTCCATGATAACAGGTAAGAAACCTGACCACTTCATTGACCGGAATTGTATAATCTCCATCAAACTGCTCCCTGCATTCCCGACAGAAAAACCGGCATAACTCAACTATGTATTTCCGGGAAAACAGCTTATCCCGTTGCCCTGGATCAGGTGGCAGTACCCATTCTCCATAGGAAACACCGTCAAAAACATCTTTGCGGTCAACCGGATCAAGTTCGGCAAGGGAGTATGATATATAGCTTTTTTTGTTTATACCGCCATGAAACACGGTGAATTCATCTTCACTGCTGACAACCTCTCTTACCCGCCTGTACATATAGGCTTGGGGGTTTTTATCTTTTGCACGGGCATCATCTTGCAGTTTACTGAAAAAACCTCTAATGGCAAAACCAAGCATTGCTTTAACCTGACCGTTGGCAACCATGGCGAGCTGTTCCGGTTTTGTCTCAAGTTTTGGAATATAGTTACCAAGCAGAAAACAGATAAACTCAGAGGTCAATTCATTAAGCAGTTCTTCCCGGTCATTGCCGGCAAACCTGTTTGCAAGGGTAAGCGTTAATGAGTTGACAACGGTACGCCCAGGCAGTTCGCTGCTCACCATATTACGAACAGACACAAAATTTTCTTCTCCGTTCAGCCAGGTGCTGACAGCCTGTTTTATTTTATTAAAGCTCATTTTAGACCTCCCCCCTTTATACACTCTTCAGGGACAACACCCTTAAATATCAACTTCCCTGAAAAACGAACACCAAGGGGCAGGGTAAAGCTGAACCGCTCAATTAAAAAAGAGTCTTTATCCATTTCGTGATTTTTATGCTTCAGCCGGCACCCTTTTTTGATATATCTCGTCCTTTTTTTATTGCCCAGAGATGAGCAGGGACAGATAATGCTGCCGGTGGAACTGGTATTAATGATGAAAATGGGATGGGTGATTTTATCTTTCCGTATGGTTGCCGGAAACCTGTCTCTGGTGAACTGGCGTAGTTCTGTGTCTGCAGCCCCCATGAGAAACATATTTTTTGACCATGAGATACGAGGCAGGGATGTTATGGAGTTGCCAAGGATGCTTAAATTGGGGGTTCGTGGGGTTGGGTTCAGGACAGATGGCGGTTGCGATGTTTTTTTCATATCTGTTTTTTGACAAATTAAGGTTGGCTGTATTTAGAATAAACACACTTAACCCATTATATGATGATAATATTTTTTTTTGAAATATTATCATCCAAAACAGATAGAAAATTAGATGCTGCGATCAGAAAAGAACATTTTTATTTTTTTTAGCCGTAATCTTTCCTTTGCAGTTCGGGCATTTTGAGTTGAATCGTGTTCTGATAACCGTAGCGGGTAACGGTATTAGTTGTGATATAATTTCCGTTTTTTGCCATGAACAGGATCGACATTTTACCTCGTATGCTTTATTTCCCGGCATTACCATTATCTTTCCTCCAAAAAATCATCAAACAAAAAGTCAACTGCAAGCTCTTCTGCCTCCTGGTTACTCCTGGTTCTACCGCTCTGCGGCGGAACCCTAACCATAACCGCTCCGCGGCAAAGGATAAAGAGCAGTAAATCTAAAAAAGACACAGGGGGGCAGGGGGCCAGTTGGTTTTCCCTCGTTCCCACGCTCTGCGTGGGAATGCATCTTCTCGCTGGGAACGGGAAAACCGCTCTCCTTCTCTCGTCCCACCGCAGAGCGGTGGGACGAGAGGGGTGCGGTGGGATTCGGAGGCGGCATGTGCAAAGACAAGGCATGCCTTGTCTCTACGGTTTTTTTTACAGTTTTTCATAAACAAAATCAGTGATGTTTTTCTCTTCAGCACTGAAATCTATGCCGATAAGATAGATATTCTTTCCTTCATGGAGGTATTTCCGGGGATAATTTTTCTCTTTTATATGTTTTATTCCGCTGCCCCTTTCTCTTTGATCCCCGTCAACCTTGAATTCAAGGATATAGATATTTTCTCCCAACTTGAGAGTC
>CAZEMY010000284.1:0-2564 GCA_964513405.1 uncultured Desulfobulbaceae bacterium | reverse complement strand
TAAGAAAATATTTTAATTAAACTCAAACTGAATAACCGGAAACATTTTTTATGTATCCGGTTATATTTTTAACTTGACCTGGTAATGATTATCATTTACATTAGGCGGAAATATTAACCTCCAAATGTCTATGAAAAAAATATCCCGGATGACCAGGCAGAAAAAAATCATCCTTGAAGAAATAAAAAAACACCACGGCCACCCAACTGCCGATGAGCTCCACGACAAGGTAAGAAAAAGATTACCGCAGATAAGTTTGGCAACAGTCTATAGAAACCTTGAAATCATGGCCAAAGCTGGTCAGATAAGTAAGCTTGAAAGCCGGGGGCGACAAAAACGCTTTGACTGGGAGACCAGTCCCCATGATCATATACATTGCCTGCAGTGTCAAAAAATTGATAACATCGACACCACAGACAATGTAGATATTACCTTGCCTGGTAACAAGGATTGTGGATACAAAGTTTTCGGACACAGATTTGAGTTTTTTGGTCTTTGTCCGGAGTGTACAGTTTTTTCCAAAATCAATAACAAAGGAGATATTGAAAAAATGGATTGTAAATCTAAGTGCGGAAGTAAAGGCTTAAGCGATAAGCAGCGAGAAGTGCTTGTTGCCTTAAACAGCTGCACGGAAGGTGCTTGTGGCAGTAAAGATATTGTAGCTGCCACCACCTTGGAAGCGAAACAGATAAGCTGTCAAATAACATCCCTAAAGAAAAAGGGATTTGTTGACAGCCCGGTCAGATGTAAATATTCAATAACAGATAGTGGCAAAGAAGCCCTTAGCGGGGAGAAGTGAAAATGTTACAGGGAAGTAAAACAGAGACCAACATACTCACCGCCTTTGCTGGTGAGTCACAGGCTCGTAATCGTTATTCTTTCTTCGCCAAAACAGCCAAAAAGGAAGGTTTTGTCCAGATTGCAGATGTCTTCGAGAAAACCGCCGAACAGGAACGGGTTCATGCTAAAACCTTATTTGATCTTCTCAAGGGCGGCAATGTGGAAATAACTGCTTCTTTTCCAGCTGGTACAGTCGGCACAACCATGGAAAACCTTGAGGAAGCAGCCTGTGGCGAGGAGCATGAATATCAGGAAATGTACCCTGAATTTGCAAAGATCGCTAAACAGGAAGGTTTTTCAACTATTGCCGTTATTTTCAACTCTATTGCCAGGGCTGAAAAACAACATGCTACCCAGTACCGGGGATTTATTGATAACCTTAAAGCCGGAACCGTTTTTAAACGAGAAGAAACGGCTATATGGTACTGCAAAAAATGTGGCTTCGTCCATGAAGGAAATGAAGCCCCAAAAAAATGCCCCGCCTGTGCCCACCCCCGTGGGTACTTTGAATTACTGGCCGAAAACTGGTAATTTTATTTTATAAAAAAAGCAAAGGAGAACAGACCAATGAGTGCAATTGTAACTAAGCAGGCCCCAGACTTCACCGCAACTGCTGTAATGCCCAACAACACCATGAAAGAAGATTTCACGCTGTCCGACTTCCGGGGCAAAAATGTTATCCTCTTTTTCTATCCCCTGGATTTCACCTTTGTGTGTCCTTCTGAAATCATAGCTTTTGATAAAAAGCTTGATGAATTTAAAAAGAAAAATTGTGAAATAATCGGTGTTTCGGTTGACTCACAGTTTTCTCATTTTGCCTGGAAGAACACCCCTGTAAACGAAGGCGGTATAGGTAATGTTCAATACCCGCTTGTTGCCGATCTTGATAAATCCATCTCCGAACAGTACGGAGTGTTGCTTGACGCTGGCATTGCCTTGCGGGGGACCTTCCTGATCGACAAGGAAGGGGTTGTTCGTCATGCCGTTATTAATGACCTCCCACTTGGTCGTTCCATTGACGAGGCTCTGCGAATGGTTGATGCCCTACAGTTTCACGAGGAACACGGTGATGTGTGTCCCGCCAACTGGAAGGAAGGAGAAGAGGCCATGAAACCAACCGCAGAAGGGGTTGCCGATTATCTTGCCAAACATAGCTAATTAACCTATAGTAAGTGCCGTGCTTTTCAGCAGTTCCAACGGGTAACTTTCCAGGAACTGCTGAAAAGAAAACTCTGCCACAAAAGGAAAACAGGTCATGACAAAATATAACGAAATTTATAAATGTAGTCTATGTGGAAACATTGTAGAAGTCCTCCACACCGGTGCCGGAGACCTGGGTTGCTGCGGCAGCCCCATGGATCTTGTTGCTGAGAATACGGTGGATGCTGCTCTGGAAAAACATGTTCCGGTTATAGGAAAAACCGACAAAGACTATAGCAAGGTAAATGTTGGGTCTGTCGCCCACCCAATGGAAGAGAAACACCAAATAGAATGGATTGAGATAGCCTGCAACAATCAGGTCTACCGCCAGAAACTTGCCCCGGGGCAAGCCCCTGAAGCATTGTTCGATGTTAATGACCCTATAATTTCAGCCCGTGCATACTGTAATTTGCATGGTCTCTGGAAGTCATGAAAAGCGTAAATATTCAAATATCACCCCATTTTCGTCCAATTCGCCTCATCCGCATATGACTAATATAGCGAGAGAGGCGAATCGAACAAAC